>JALYLT010000160.1 GCA_030774095.1 Chloroflexota bacterium | reverse complement strand
CGAAGCTGGAGCGACACCAGCTACACGCGGAGGAGATCGAGAACGACATCATGGTCTCGCTCGGATCCCGAGCGGTGGAAGAGATCATCTTGCACACGAAGACGGCGAATGCGTCGTCGGACCTGCGGAACGCGACGAACCGCGCGATCGCGTACGTCGGCACGTGGGGCATGGGCTCCACGCTGCTCGCGTTCCCCCCGAACGCAATGGGCGCGGCGCCCCAGGTACTCTCGCTCGCCGACAAGTTGCTCGAGGGCCTCTTCGAGGAGACCAAGCGACTCATCCGTGAGAAGGAGTACGCCGTCCACGCGATCGCCGGAGCGCTGCTCCAGCGTGGCGAGCTCATCGGCCCCGAGCTGGACGAGATCTTCGCAGCCGCCGACCTGTCGAACCCCGAGATGGCGAAGGAGTTCGTGCGTAGGCCGGTGAACCTGCCGAAGATGTCCGACCTCATGAAGAGGGAAGAGCTGCCGCCGGAAGTCGTTGCCGTCCCCGTCGCCGCGTCGGACCTCCCCGGCCAGCCCGCACCGACACCGACACCGATACCGCAGGGCTAAGAACCGAGATCAGCTCCCGCTGGCGCAAGCCAGCGGGAGTTCCTTTTCAGGGGCCGTACGCCTTGGCGAGCTGTGCGAGAGTGACGTACCGGAGCGGTCCCATGTCGCGGTCCCAGCGGAAGGGCTCGAAAGCGGCGAACAGCTTTTCGATCGCCGCGCGCTCGGTGGCGTCGATCGTCGCAGGGTGGCTCACCAGCGTGAGCGCGCGCCGCTGCATCGCCGGAGCGCCGACCGCCGGCAGCATCCCGAGATCGTCGTTGATGACCCGTTGGATCGAGAACGGCGTGAGGCCGTACGTGTTGCCGGCGATGTTGGGGACTTCCAGCAGGGGCAGGTCGCCCGCCACGTTCGCATCGCTGCGTGACGGGCGATACGGCTGCGCGTCACGCGGCAGCGTCCATGGAAGGGTCAGCAGACCGAAGTCGCCGGACGGCGTCGCGCTCGTGTCGGCTGTGAAGCCCGCTGCCGCGACAGCGCGAAGGTTCGCGGCATTCGCGAACAGTCCGCCGCCGCGGAAGGAAGTCGGCTTCGGCATCCCGTTGTCGGCCATCAACCTGAGCGCGTAGTCGAGGAGCTGTCTCGTCTCGGCCTCGTCGAACGCGGTGAGGGGGACGTCATATCCATCCCCACGGCCGGCCCAGCTCGGCGACGTTCGCGGCGCAACGCCGGCCGCGCGTACGAAGTCCGTCCAAGCGTGCAGGTGAAGTCCGATCTCGCCCTGGCCCGCATTCAAGACGTTCATCGTCCACTGACGCATCACGTCGGCCCGCTCGCGCGAGACCTGCGTCGTAGTCCACACGCGCGGATTCCAGAGCAGGGTGAGCGGCACGAAGTACGTGCGGTTGATCGCGTACGTGTTCTCGAGCGTCTCGTTCGTGGCAGCGTCGCCTTCGAAGTCGAGCGTCCACACGAGATACACCGGCGCCGACAGCATGAAGGTCGTCGTCGCGACGACCGCATCGGTGCCGTCCTTCATGCGCACGAGGAATTCAACGGTCTGCTCGCCTGGCGCGACGCCGCTTAGCCCCAGCGACGTGCTCCACTGCGCTCCGACACCCGGGGCGTTCACGAACGCCATCGGCACCGTCTCCTGTGTCGAACGAAGCCGGGCTCGTGGCTGACCCGCAGCGGCGTCGGCTTGCATCGAGACGGCAACGACGGCGCGACCCTGCTGGAGCCCGTCGGGGACCGTGTACCAGTGGCGGCCCTGGGTCGCGACCGCGTCGGGGCGACGGTCCAGGCCAAGGGCCCCGGTGGACCCCGAAGCCGTCGCGGTGGGCGCGGGAACGGTCGCAGACGCTTGTGGAGACGGCGACGGCGTCGTGACCGGTACGCACGCTGCGACGAGCGCAAGGATCGCGACGAGGGGGGCTGATCTCACCTGGACTCATCGTACGAGCGTCGTCCGCGGCGCCATCCTGTCCGAGGCGGCACAGGGTCTGAGAAACTTAGGTATAGGTGAGTCTGACTGCGCTGCGCCGCTGGGTCCTGCCGAACGCCGCGAACCTGACTGCGCCCGACGGGATCCCGCCGCTCGTCGCCCGCATCCTCGCGGCGCGTGGCATCGAGCTACCCGAGATGGCCGACTTCCTAGCGGCGCGAGCGGTTGAGAACGGACCGCCGATGCTCGATCTGGACCGCGCGGTCGAGCGTCTGCGTCGTGCGCTCGCGGCTCGCGAGCGCATCGTCGTCTACGGGGACTACGACGTCGACGGCATCGCGGGCTCGGCGATCCTCGTGCGTGCGTTCCGGCAGCTCGGCGTCGCGGTCGCGGCGTACATCCCGAACCGGTACGAGGAGGGGTACGGGCTTAACGAGGAAGCGATTCGGAAGCTCGCCGCCGACGGCGCGCGCGTCATCGTGTCGGTCGACTGTGGCGTCACCGCGGTGCGCGAGGCCGCGCTCGCGCGGTCACTGGCTGTGGACCTGATCATCACCGACCACCACCATCCACCGGCCGAGCTTCCCGCAGGCTTCGCGGTCGTGAACCCGCGCCGCCCCGGCGACCCCTCTCTCGACAAGGAGCTCGCGGGCGCCGGCGTTGCGCTCGTCCTCGCGCGTCGGCTCCTCGGTGAGCTCGGCTTCGCGCTTCGCCGCGACGAGCTCATGCAGCTCGTGGCGCTCGCGACCGTCGCCGATGTGGTGCCACTGCGCGGAGCGAATCGAACGCTCGTCCGCGCCGGGCTCGAGGCGCTCAACCGGGCGCCGATTACCGGCGTGCGCGCACTCGTGGACCGTGCCGGACTGAAGCTCGGGCAGGTGACCGCGGCCAACATCGGGTACGTCCTGGGGCCAAGGCTCAACGCGGCCGGGCGGATCACCGACGCAGAGGAGGCGCTGCGGCTGCTGCTGACGGAGGAGGCCGACGAGGCCAAGCTTCTGGCGGAGCATCTCGAGGCGAAGAACCTGGAGCGCCAGGAGTTGACACGCCAGGTCGTGAAGGGCGCGCGCGAACGCGCGCAGGAGCGGCCCGAAGCATGGGCCACGGTCGTCGCGGACCCGGCGTGGCCCGCGGGCATCGTCGGGCTAGGCGCTTCGCGCCTGGTCGAGGACTACGGCCGCCCGGCGGTCGTCATCGCCCTCGACGGCGAGGAAGGTAAGGGATCGTGTCGGTCCATCTCGGCCGTGCACATCGCCGAGGCACTCGATGAGTGCGACGACCTGCTCATCAAGCACGGCGGTCACGCGATGGCCGCCGGGTTCTCGATCGCGCGCGAGACCATCCCCGCGTTCATCGCGCGGCTCGACGAGGTCGTGCGCCGCAGGCTCGGCGGCGTCCGGCCGGTGCCGTCGCTGCGCGTCGACGCCGAGATCGAGCCGGAGGCGCTGACCTCACGGCTCGCGCTCGAGCTCGCGTCGCTCGAGCCGTGCGGGGCGGGGAATCCAAGGCCGCATCTGCTGCTTCGTGGCGTGAAGGTGTTCGGGATCCGGCAGGTCGGCGCCGACTCCGATCACCTGCGCTGCAAGATCACCGTCGGCCGCTTCACCTTCGACGCGATGGCCTTCCGTCGCGGCGAGCATGTGGAGGCGATGACCGACGCGGGATCCGTCGACGCCGTCGTCACGGTTGGCGCGGGGCTGCGTGGCTTCGTCGAGCTCGAGCTCCAGGACTTCGGTCCGATCGGCACGGCCGATCGCATGCGCGTCGAGATGGCGGTCGCCTGATGGCCGAGCGAGCCAATACGATCACCTCGCGGATCGTCGGGATCACCGACCGGCTCCGGCCACAGCGTCACGGCCATGTCGACGTCGAGACGATCGTCAAAGAGATGCTTCGTCACTACCCGGACGGTGACGCGGAGCTAATACGGCGCGCGTACGTCTATGCGGTCGAGGCGCACGCCGGACAGAAACGCGTGTCGGGCGAGCCGTACGTTACGCATCCCGCGGCGGTCGGGATGCTCATCGCCGAGCTCGGCATGGAAGCGGCGACGATCGCGGCGACCCTGCTGCACGACGTTCCCGAGGACACCGCGCGCACGGTCGAAGACATCCGTCTCGAGTTCGGTGACGAGATCGGTCGCCTCGTTGAAGGAGTCACGAAGCTCGGCAGGCTGCAGGGTCAATCGCGCGACGCGCACCAGGCCGAGAACATCCGAAAGATGTTCCTCGCGATGGCGGACGACCTCCGCGTCGTGATCATCAAGCTCTGTGACCGCCTCCACAACATGCGCACGCTCGGGCCGCTGCCGCTGGAGAAACAGAAACGGATCGCGCGCCAAACGCTTGAGATCTACGCGCCGCTCGCCCATCGACTCGGGATCTGGCAGATCAAATGGGAGCTCGAGGATCTCTCATTCAAGTATCTGGAGCCGGAGCAGTACAAAGAGGTCGCCGAGCAGCTCGCAGAGCGTCGTCAGGTGCGCGAGCGCTCGATCGATCAGGCCATGAAGACGCTCGCGACCGAGCTCGAGAAGGCCGGGATCCGCGCCGAGCTGTCAGGGCGAGCGAAGCACCTCTGGTCGATCGCGCAGAAGATGCGCCGCAAGAACGTCGGGATCAACGAGGTCTACGACCTGCTCGCCGTCCGCGTCATCGTCGCCGACGTGCCCGCGTGCTACGCGGCGCTCGGTGTGGTGCACACGCTGTGGCCGCCGGTCCCTGGGCAGTTCGACGACTACATCGCGGTCCCCAAGGCCAACCTCTATCAGTCGCTACACACCGCGGTGATGGGCCCCGGCGGCCAGCCGCTCGAGATCCAGGTCCGCACGCAGGAGATGCACGCGCTCTCGGAGTACGGCATCGCGGCGCACTGGCGGTACAAGGAGGGCGGGAAGGCGGACCGCGACCGCGACTATGAGTCGAAGCTCGCGTGGGTGCGGCAGCTGCTCGAGTGGCAGCACGACGTGACCGACGCCCAGGAGTTCGTCGAGTCGCTCAAGGTCGACGTGTTCCAGGACGAGGTGTTCGTCTTCACGCCAAAGGGCGAGGTCAAGGCCCTCACCGCCGGCGCGACGCCGATCGACTTCGCGTATCGGATCCACACCGACGTCGGGCACCGCACGATCGGAGCAAAGGTGAACGGGCGCATCGTCCCGCTCGATCACCACCTCCAGTCGGGCGACATCGTCGAGATCGTCACCAGTAAGGCCGCGCGGGGTCCCTCGCGCGACTGGATCGGCATGGTCCGCACACCCGGCGCGCGCGAAAAGATCCGTCAGTGGTTCAAGCGATCACAGCGCGACGAGAACATCACGCACGGCAAAGATCTTCTGGATCGCGAGCTCAAACGCCTCGCGCAGCGGTCGCTCGGCGAC
>JALYLT010000159.1 GCA_030774095.1 Chloroflexota bacterium | reverse complement strand
ATCCTGCCGGTCATCCCACCGGACCTGCGCCCGATGGTGCAGCTCGACGGTGGCCGTTTCGCGACCTCTGACCTCAACGACCTGTACCGCCGCGTCATCAACCGCAACAACCGCCTGAAGCGGCTCCTCGAGCTCGGCGCGCCGGAGATCATCATCCGGAACGAGAAGCGCATGCTCCAGGAGGCCGTTGATGCCCTTATGGACAACGGCCGCCGCGGCCGTGCCATCAGCGGCACCGGCAATCACAAGCTGAAGAGCCTTTCGGACATGCTTCGGGGCAAGCAGGGACGGTTCCGCCAGAACCTGCTCGGCAAGCGCGTCGACTACTCCGGCCGCTCGGTCATCGTCGTCGGCAACGACCTCAAGCTCCACGAGTGCGGTCTGCCGAAGAAGATGGCGCTCGAGCTGTTCAAGCCGTTCGTCATGCGCCAGCTCGTCGAGCGTGGCCTCGCGCACAACATCAAGAGCGCGAAGCGCTACGTCGAGCGCGTGTCCCCCGAGGTGTGGGACGTCCTCGAAGAGGTCATCAAGGACCACCCGGTCCTCCTCAACCGCGCGCCTACGCTGCACCGCCTCGGCATCCAGGCATTCATGCCCAAGCTCATCGAAGGCAACGCGATCCAGATCCACCCGCTCGTCTGCGAAGCTTTCGGCGCCGACTTCGACGGCGACCAGATGGCCGTGCACGTGCCGCTGTCCGCGGCCGCGCAGGCCGAGGCGAAGAACCTCATGCTCTCGACCCGCAACATCCTGAAGCCCGCCGACGGCCAGCCGGTCGTCACCCCGCGCCAGGACATGGTCCTCGGCACGTACTGGCTCACGCTGGAGCCGGCGATCAAGGTCGAGGACGGCGTCGCGCAGATCTTCGGCGACTTCAACGAGGTGCAGTCGGCGTTCGACCTCGACATCGTCAAGTACCAGACGCCCATCCGCTTCCCGTTCGGCGGCAAGATCGTTGAGACGACGGTCGGCCGCGTGCTGTTCAACGCGATCCTTCCCGAAGACATGCGCTTCGTGAACAAGACACTCGACCGCGGCGCGATCCGAGACATCGTGACCACGGTGTTCGAGCGCCACGGCAACGAGATGACCGCCGAGGTCGTCGACCGCATCAAGTCGCTCGGCTTCGCCGCCGCGACGAACGCCGGCGTGTCGATCTCGATCGACGACGTCACGATCCCGTCCGACAAGAAGGAAACGGTCGACGCCGCCGAGGTCCAGGTCCTCGAGATCGATCGACAGTTCCAGCGCGGCCTCATCAGCGAGCAGGAGCGCTACGAGAAGACCGTGAAGATCTGGACCGACGCGACGAGCACCGTCATCCATTCGATGATGGACGCGCTCGATCGCCGCGGGTCCGTCTATATGATGGCCACCTCCGGCGCCCGCGGTAACACGCAGCAGATGGGTCAGATCGGCGGTATGCGCGGTCTCATCGCCGACCCGCAGGGTCGCATCATCGACCTACCGATCCGTTCGAACTTCCGCGAGGGCCTCACCGTCCTCGAGTACTTCATCTCGACGCACGGTGGCCGCAAGGGTCTTGCCGACACGGCCATCCGCACCGCTGACTCCGGTTACCTCACCCGCCGCCTCGTGGACGTGGCGCAGGACGTCATCGTCCGGATCGAGGACTGTGGAGACGAGGACGGCATCTTCGCGGGCGCCGACGAGCCCGGCATAGTCGAGCCGTTCCAGGACCGAATGTTCGGCCGCCTGCTCGCGCAGGAAGTCACGCATCCGAAGACCGGCGCGATCATCGCGAAGCGTGGCGATGATGTCGACCACGTCCTCGCGAAGATCATCGCCGAGGCCGGCGTGAAGCGGGTGCGTCTGCGCTCGCCGCTCGGCTGCCACGCGAAGCACGGCATCTGCCGCGCCTGCTACGGACGCAACCTCGCGAGCGGAAAGCTCGTGGACGCCGGCGAAGCGGTGGGCATCATCGCCGCCCAGTCCATCGGCGAGCCGGGTACGCAGCTCACGATGCGCACGTTCCACACTGGTGGCGTCGCGGCCGTGGGCAAGGACATCACGATGGGCCTCCCGCGCGTCGAGGAGATCTTCGAGGCGCGCGTGCCCAAGGGCATGGCGATCATCTGCGAGATCGACGGAGTGGCCGAGATCGTGCGCGACCCGGATGGCTCGCGGAAGATCCTGGTGCGCAACTCACAGGACTACATCGTCCCGATCAGCGTCCCGCCGGGCTACGTGCTCGCGATCGCCGACGGCGACGAGGTCACGGCCGGCCAGCCCATCGCGAAGCCGGAGCGCCGCACGAAGGGCAAGACCGACATGCCGTCGCCCGTCTCGGGCACGCTGAAGGCCGCCTCGAACGGCAAGCTCACGATCGCCATGAAGGAGATCGAGGAGCGCGTCTACGAGGTCGAGCACAACGCTCGGCTGAACGTGGAGAACGGACAGAAGGTCTCCGCCGGCGACTTCCTCACCGAAGGATCCGCGAACCCGCAGGACATCCTGCGCATCTCCGGCCGCGAGGCCGTGCATAAGTACATGGTCAACGAGGTCCAGCGCGTGTACCGGAGCCAAGGCGTGACCATCAACGACAAGCACATCGAGATCATCGTCCGCCAGATGCTGCGCAAGGTGCGCATCGAGGAGGCGGGCGACACCGAGCTGCTCCCGATGGAGCTGTTCGACCGCTTCGAGTTCGAGGACATCAACGCGCGGACCATCGCCGCCGGCGGCGAGCCGGCGACGGCGCAGACCGTGCTGCTCGGCGTCACCAAGGCATCGCTCTCGACGAGCTCGTTCCTCGCAGCGGCCTCATTCCAGGAGACCACGCGCGTCCTCACCGAGGCCGCGACGATGGGTCAGAAGGACCGTCTGCTCGGGCTCAAGGAGAACGTGATCATCGGCAAGCTCATCCCCGCGGGCACGGGTCTCCCCTCACGCCGCGAGCAGCTCGACTGGATGCCGAAGGCGCGCGCACTTGCGGCCATGTTCGGCACCGACGAGGAAGAGGAGCTGCCGACGCTCCCGCCCGAAGAGCTCTCGCTTGAGGATCTCGACGACGACGAGGACGACGACACCGTAGAGGAGCTCGAGGACATCGCCGACGCCGAACCGACCGAGGCAGAGCTCAAAGAGCCCGCCGCCGAGTAGTCGCGACCACCGGAACCTTATGTAAGGGGGCCGGCATTTGCCGGCCTCCTTTGTTATGCGGTTCGAACCTCGCTGGCACGTTCTCTGCCTAGGCATGGGGCGTGGCCACTTCGCCAACTCCGCCGCCGCGCGCGGCCGACGACGTCATCCAGGACCTGCAGCGCAGCGGCTGGTCCCGGTGGACGCCGAGACGGGCGGGCGTCCCGGCGCTGATCGACTGGTGGCCGGCGTACCTCCTCCTGGCAATGCTGGTCGTTCTCGCAGTTCTGGTGACGCTGCGCCTCGCCGTCGATTTCTTGAGTCCGCTCGGGCATGTTCTCGTCATCGCCGGCATCGCCTGTGTCCTGACTTTCTCACTGGCGCCGCTCGTTTCGCGCCTCGAGCACTCGATGCCGCGGCGCGCGGCCGCGTCCCTCGTCTTCTTTGGGACCCTCTCGATCTTGCTCACGCTCGCCGCGGTCGTTGCCTGGCAGCTCAGCGGTGAGGGCCAGCGCCTATCGGATCAGTTGACGGAAGTGTCCGAGACGCTCAAGGGCAATCGCGCGCTCGTGCTCGGACGGTACGAGATCCCGGCGAACATCCAGGAGCGGATCCGCGCGCTTACGGATCAGGGAGCGCGGATCGACGAGTGGTCGGCCGCCGTTGCGATCGGTCTCGTCACGTCGCTCATCAACTTGGTGCTCGTCCTCGTCATCACGTTCTACCTGCTGACCGATGCGCGGCGCCTCCGCGCGATCGTGCTGCGCTGGCTGGAGCCGGAGCACCGCCCGGGTACTCGCCGCGTCCTCAGCGAGACCGCGCGCGTCTTTGGTGCGTACGTCCGCGCACAGCTCTTGGTCGCTGCGTCGCTCGGCCTCCTTGTCGCGGTCGTGCTCCTGGTGCTCGGAGTGCCGTACGCGCTGTTCCTGGCGCTGTTCGCCGCGATGGCGGAGCTCATACCAATGATCGGTCCGGTCGCCGGCGCGGTGCCCGCGCTGCTCGTCTCCGCGACGCTCCCGCTGCCCGCCGTGATCTGGGTCGCGGTCGCGTTCGTCGTGATCCAGCTGGTCGAGTCGAACATCCTGGTGCCACGCCTGACGGGGCGCGCTGTCGGACTCCATCCGGTCGGATCCATCCTCGCGCTCGCGCTCGGCTTCGAGCTCGGCGGCGTCATCGGCGCGCTCTTCGCCGTCCCGCTCGCCGGCCTGGCCTGGGTATTCGTATTCACGGCCGTCCGCGCCTGGCGCGACAAGCGCATCGACCTGCAGCGAACCGTGGATCCGGCGACCCTTCGCCGTCGTCGCCTTGCGCTCCGGCAACGCGCGCTGCTCGGCCGAACGAACACGTAAGTCGTAGCCTTCGCCGGTGGCCGTCACGTCGGCGCCGTCGTTCGAAGTTGTCAACGCGTGGGAGCAGCTCCCGGCAGGGTATTCGCATCCCGATGTCGCCGATGTCGCGGTGGACTCGAGCGGCCGCGTGTACCTCTTCTGCCGTAGCGAGCATCCAGTTCTGGTCTACGAGCGCGACGGTAGCTTCGTTCGCTCGTGGGGCGAGGGCGTCTTCACCATGCGCGCTCACGGGATCACCCTGGCGCCCGACGACACGCTGTGGTTCACCGACGACGGCGATCAGACGGTGCGCCGGTTCACGCGCGACGGCCGACTCCTCGCGACGATCGGGACGAGCGGCCGCGGGTCGGACACGGGCTACGACGGCAAGACCGTCACGTCGATCACGCGCGGCGGGCCACCGTTTAACAGGCCGACGAACCTCGCCGTCGCGCCGAACGGCGATCTTTACGTGTCCGACGGCTACGGGAACGCACGCGTGCACCACTTCTCGCCGAGCGGTGAGCTCCGTCGTTCGTGGGGCGAGCCCGGCAGCGGACCGGGCCAGTTCATGGTGCCGCATGGCGTGGCGGTGCACCCCGACGGCCGCGTCTTCGTGTGCGACCGGGAGAATGACCGCATCCAGATCTTCAGTCCAGATGGAGAGTTCCTCGAGCAATGGACCGACGTGCAGCGACCGACGAAGCTCGTCTTCGACCAGCGCGGCGTCGCGATCGTCGGCGAGCTCACGTGGCGTGCCGGCCTACGGTCCTTCCGCAACGGTCCGATCGAACACCACACCGCGAGCCGGATCGCGTTCCTCGATGCGGCCGGCAAGGTCCTCGCTCGCCTCGGGGATGAGGGCGCCACCGACGAGACCTGGGG
>JALYLT010000158.1 GCA_030774095.1 Chloroflexota bacterium | reverse complement strand
GGTTGCGATGCCCACTTGCTCGCTGACGGGTCCCGGAGTACAGTCGCGCCCTCAGGGTCAGTCATCACTAAACCCTGTGGGGAGGACGAAACGCTCGCGGCAAGGCCGCGTTAGGCACCTTAGGGGTGCCCGCCAGAAACTGTTAAGCCCCTCATCCCACCCACCAGCGGAGGGCGGCGGCCATCGGGCCGGCGCCCTTTCGCTATCTTGGCCGGAGGAACGGTGAAGGCAGGAGCTGCAGTTCCAGAGCGTCGTCCCCGCGTCCCCCGCGACACGTATCGAGCGACCGCGCGCTCGGTGGGTATCGCGCGGCGTCTGCGCAAACGGATGGTCCTTCTCGATGCGGCCATCCTCGTCGTGGCGGGTGGATTCGTCCTTCTGACCGGCCCGGTCATCGGCGCGGCCATCGGCGATGGCATCCGCCAGATCACGACCAGCGTCGGCGAGTCGATCGGCGGTCAGCTCGGAAGCGGACAGATCGAGCTGCCGGCCGGCGGCGGTACCGTCGTGAGCGCGGAGCCGGTCATCAACGGCCTACCCGACTTCACCCGCGACTCAGAGCTGCAGATCTCCGGACGCGTGCCGTCGTTCGCGATGGCGCCGGGACGCAGCGTCGAGATCGTCCTCAACGCCGCCGTCATCGCGAACGCGGAGCTCGACCCGACCGGCACCTTCGCGGCGACGCTCACGCTGAAAGATGGAGCGAATGCGATCGGGCTGACGCTCCTCTCCGGCAAGGACGTGATCGCGCGCTCCGCATACACCGTGATCCTTGATAAGCAACCGCCGACGCTGGACGTGATCGGACCGACGAACGGCGCCATCGTCGAGGGACCGAACGTCATCGTCGTCGGGAAGGCCGAGGTCGGCGCGACCGTGACGGTCAACGGCCGGACCATCGTGCCCGGTCAGGACGGCTCGTTCAGTGAATCGTTCACGCCACCGGTCGGCCCGGTCGCGATCACCGTCGTCGCGCGGGACCGCGCCGGCAATGAAACGACGGTGAAGGCCGATGTGACCCTGCGCACGCCGACCATTACTGCGACCGTCGTGACGGTGACGCTCGATCGCGTGAAGGTGCGTCCGGGCGAGATCGTCGTCGCGCAGATCCGCGTGACCGAGAACGGCATCCCGAAGGTCGGTACGCTCGCCACGCTGTCGGTCGGCGTCATCACGATCGGCAGCGCCGCCACGGATGTGTTCGGCAACGCACGCATCGCGTTCGCCGCGCCGCCGAACGAGGGCGACGCCGCGGTCGTCGTGTTCGCGGCCGGGACGTCAGGGAGGACCATGCTCACCGTCGCGCGCTGAGCGCTCGATACCCGGCGATACTGCCCCGGTGACGGCGGCCGATCTCGTTCTCTTCTCGCTCCTCGGTGGAACTGCGCTCCTCCTCTATGGCGTGCGTCTCGTTGGCGAGGGCCTGCAGCGCGCGGCGGGGACACGGCTCCGGCATGTGCTCTCAACGCTCACCGGAAACCGCTTCAAGGCGCTCGCCGTCGGCGCCGGAGTGACGGCGATCCTTCAGTCTTCGAGCGCGACCACGGTCATGCTGGTCGGCTTCGCTTCGGCGGGGCTGCTCTCGCTACGACAGACGATCGGCGTGATCCTCGGCGCCGACGTTGGAACGACCGTCACCGTGCAGCTCCTCGCGTTCGACCTCCTGTCCGTATCGCCGTTGATCGTCTTCGCGGGCTGGCTGTTGTGGTCGATCGGTCGCGGCACGCTTCGTTACATCGGCCAGGCGGTGCTCGGCTTCGGCTTCCTGTTCCTCGGCATGAAGCTCGTGTCGGACGGCACGGCGCCGCTCGCGAGCAGCGAGCTCTTCCGCGATCTGCTCGCCGCGCTGACCGGCCAGCCGCTCATCCTGTTCCTCGTCGCGGCCGTCTTCACGGCTCTCGTGCGTTCCAGCGCTGCGGTCATTGGTCTCGCGCTGTCGCTGGCGGCCAGCGGTCTGATGCCGCTGTCGGGCGCGATCCCGGTCATCTTCGGCGCGAACATCGGCACCGCGGCCACCGCGCTGTTCGCCGCGATCGGACAGAACGCCGAGGCGTTGCGTGTCGCTGCGGCGCATGCGGCCTTCAAAGTGGTCGGCGTGGCGCTCTTCATGCCGTTCGCCGGCCTCTTCGCCGATCTCGTGGCGCGCACGGCGCCCGACGTGCCGCGCCAGATCGCGAACGCCCACACGCTCTTCAACCTGATCCTCGCGGCGGTCTTCCTGCCCTTCACGAACGTCGCGGCGGATCTCTTCACGCGGCTCGTGCCGGACCGGAAGACCACGTCGACGGGTGCGATCTACCTCAATCCGCAGACGATCGACACGCCCGCGGTCGCGCTCGGCCAGGCGCTGCGAGAGACCCTACGGATGGGCGACATCGTCCAGCAGTCGCTGCGCGACTCGCTCCTAGTGCTCGAGCGCGACGACGAGCGGCTCATGCGGGAGGTCATCGCGCGCGACGACGTCATCGACCAGCTCGAGGAGGACATCAAACAGTTCCTCATCGGCCTCGGCCAGCAGCAGCTCACCGAGGAGCAGGCCGAGCGCGAGACCGCGCTCATCTTCGTCATCGCGAACCTCGAGGAGATCGGGGACGTCATCGAGAAGAATCTGATGGAGCTCGCGGCCAAGAAGATCGCGGGCCACCATGTGTTCAGTCAGCAGGGCTGGTCCGAGATCCGCCAGCTGCACGCCAAGGTGGTCGAGAACCTCGAGCTCGCGATGTCCGCGCTCGCCTCGAACGACGCGACCATCGCGGAGAAGATCATCCGCCACAAGAGCGTGGTGAACGTCCTCGAACGCCAACTACGCCAGACGCACATCCGCCGTCTGCACGAGGGCCTCCGAGAAACGATCGATACGTCCAGCATCCACCTCGATCTGCTCGCCAACCTGAAGCGCGCGAACTCGCTCGTCGCAGGGATCGCCTACGCGGTCCTCGGAAAACACGCGGTGAAGAGCGCCGAGGAATGATGCGGCGGTGAGCGGCCGCGCCTTTGTCGGGACCTCGGGCTGGTCGTACACCTCCTGGCGGCCAAAGTTCTATCCCGAGGGCACCAAGAGCGCGGCCTTCCTCAGCTACTACGCGACGCGGCTTGCCACGATGGAGATCAACTACACGTTCAATCACCTCCCGACCGAGAAGAACGTGGCGCAGTGGACCGCGGCGACGCCGGACGACTTCACATTCGCGCTCAAGGCCTCGCAGCAGATCACCCACCGCAAGCAGCTCCGCGAGCCGGCGGAGACGCTTCCGATCTTCTTCGAGCGCGCGCGTCCGCTCGGCAAGCGTCTCGGTCCGATCCTCTTCCAAACCCCGCCGTGGGTGAAGCGCGACGACGATCGGCTCGCGATGTTCCTCGCCGCGCTGCCACGCGATCTGCGCAGCGTTCTCGAAGTTCGCGACCCGTCCTGGTATGCGCCGGAGGTCTATGACCTGCTGACCGCGGCGAACGTCGCGCTCGTGCACGCGGAGGGGGAGAAGGCGCCGTCTCCCGTCGAGACGCTCGGTGCGACTGCGGACTTCGCGTACACGCGTTTGCGGGAAAGGAACGGCTATCCCGACGACGCGGTCGACGCCTGGGCGGAACGGCTGCGGGCCATTCTCGACTCGGGAAAGGACGTCTACGTCTATTTCCGGCATGACGAGGACGGGTCGAACGCCCTCTCGGCGGAGCGACTGCGACGCGCGATCTCATGACCGCGGCCGCGATCGGCGGCGGGCTCATCTTCATCCTGTCGGCGCAGTTCGCGCAGCGTCGTGCGCTGACGCGACGCGGCGCGACGCTCCGGACAGCGGGCGGTCTGGCCGCGCTCGTCCCGTACCTCTTCTGGGTGCCCTACCTCGTCATCTGGCTGCGGCCCGGTCCCGAGCTGGATATCCCGGATGGGCTGCGCTGGCTCGGCGTGGCCCTCACCGTGCTCGGCATCGCGTTCGCGCTCTGGTCGATGATCACCCTCGGGCGCCACTACGACCTCGTGCTCGAGGTGCATGAGGGTCACGAGCTCGTCCGCAGCGGTCCGTACGCGCTGGTGCGTCACCCCGTCTACACCGGGCTGGCCCTGCACTTCGCCGGAGCGTGCCTGGCGACCGGCAACCTGCTCCTCATCGCCGGCACGCTGCTCGTCTCGTACCCCTCCTTCTACGCGCGCGTTCGCGCCGAGGAGCGCCTCCTCCGAGGCCAGTTCGGAGCCGAGTACGAGGCGTACGCGCGAGAAGTGCCTATGCTCCTGCCGCGCCTGCCCGGCCGCTGACGCCAACGCGCGAGAAGGAAAGACATGAACTGGGTCGCGATCATCGTCGCCATGGTCGTGAACATGGTGCTCGGCTCGCTGTGGTTCTCACCGGTGATGTTCCAGAAGCGCTGGGTGGCGCTGCGGGTGGGTGGGCCGATGAGTGGCACCGCCAGCCCGCTGCTCTATGTCATCACCGCCGTCGGCGCGCTCATCAGTGCGATCACACTCGACTGGATCATCGGGCTCGCCGGCGCGAACACGCTGCTCGGTGGCGCGATCATCGGCCTGTACTGCGGCCTTGGCTTCGTCGCGCCGGCGATCCTTTCCGATCACCTCTTCAACGAGCGGCCAGCGATGCTCTACTCGATCGTCGCGGGTTTTCCGATCGTCGGCCTCTTCGTCATGGGCGCGATCATCGGAGCGCTCGGGGCCTAACCCGGTCGCGGGTCCGGCCGCTTCGGGAAGAGACGCGCACCGAGCGCGGACGCGGCGATCGTGATCGCCGCTGCGGCAAGCACCGCGCTGAACTGACCGGCTGACACGACGCCCGCAGCGAGGCCCAGGCCCATGACGACGAAGCTGAATTCGCCGACCTGACCCAGGCCGACGCCGAGCTGCGCGCGCCGGGCTGGCACCGAGAACAGCGCGGCCAGCGCCGCGATGGTCACGATCTTCAGCGCGACGAGGAGGAGGACGAGCCCGAGCACGCCGGTCTCGCTCACCACGGCGGCGGGCTCGACCAGCGTGCCGATCGCGACGAAGAACATGACCGCGAACAGGTCGCGGAAGGGCAGGACCTCTCGGCGCGCCTCCTGGGCCTCCGGCCGGATCGAGAGGAGCAGCCCGGCGACGAACGCGGCGAGCGCGACGGGCACGCCGAAGATGACTGCGCCGACGCCGGCGCTCGCAAGCGCGACCGAAACGGCGACGATGAGAAAGCTGTCCGGCTGCTCCCGGACGCGCGCGAGCAGCCACGGCAAGACGACGAGCTGCGCGACTGCGGCGAATCCGATGAACGCGAACGCCTTCCCGAACGCGAGCGCCGCCGGATCGCCGCTCGGCGCGAGGAGCACCGCGAGGATCGTGGCGGC
>JALYLT010000157.1 GCA_030774095.1 Chloroflexota bacterium | reverse complement strand
ATCACCGGTCCCTCGATCCCGCGGATGTTCGGCGTACGCGAGAAGCCGATGTCCGCGGATGGCAAGACGCTCGTCCCGCCGAAGTCGCGCGGCGGCATCCCGATCATGTCCATGAACCTGATCCTCCCGAGCGAAGAGGAAGCGGTGATCTGGCGCGGCCCGATGGTCTCGGGCGCGATCCGGCAATTCTTCAGCGACGTGCAGTGGGGCGAGCTCGACTACCTCATCGTCGATTTGCCGCCGGGCACGAGTGACGCGCCGCTCACCGTCATGCAGGCGCTACCGGTCGACGGTGTCGTGCTCGTGACCACGCCGCAGGCGCTCGCGACCATGATCGTCATGAAGGCCGTGAAGCTCGTGAAGCAGCTCGGTGGCGAGATCATCGGCGTCGTCGAGAACATGGCCTACGTGACGCTTCCCGATGGCCAGCGGCTCGAGGTGTTCGGTCCGTCGCAGGGCCTGAAGCTCGTCATCGCCTCGAACGCCCCGCTGATGGGGAAGCTGCCGATCGATCCCGTGATCGCGCGCGACGCCGACAACGGCGACATCGAGAGCTACATCTCACTCGAGACCGACGAGCTCGTCGAGAACTTCATGCTCGTCGCGCCGCTCAAGGAGCCGGTCCGGGTCTAGGTCCCCAGTCGCTAACCTTCGCGGATGCTCGCACGCGCCCGGCAGCATTCCGGCGGTCTGTATCTCTTCACCGCGACCTCGGTCGCGAACGTCCTTGGCTTCGGCTACCAGATCGTCATGGCGCGCCTCTTGTCACCCGAGGCGTTCGCGGTGCTCACCGCGCTGTTCGGGATCCTGATCCTCGAGTCCATCTCGAGCCAGGTCATCCAGTCCGCCACCGCCAAGCTCGCCGCGCAGTACCGCGCCCGCGACGAGGAGGCGGCGCTGCACGCCTTCGTCCGGCGCTGGGCCGTGCGCGTCGGTGGCGGCGCGGCCGCGGTCGGGCTGCTGGTGGCCCTGCTCTCGGGTGTGATCGCGGGCGCGCTCGCATTGCCGGCTCTCTCCGTCGCGCTTCTTGGTCTCACGCTGTTCCTCGCGCTCGTGTTCACGTTTGGCCTGGGGTTGCTGCAGGGTCTCGCGCGATTCGTCTGGATGGGCACCGCGCTCATCGCGCAGGCCGGCAGCCGTCTCGCCGTCGGTGTCGTGCTGGTCCTGGCCGGGCTCGGCGTCGACGGAGCGTTCACGGGTGCGACCGCGGCGATCGCGATCAGCCTCGTCGTCGTTGCGGTGCCGCTCGTTCCACTGTTCCGTGCCGCCCGCGGCAGCACGGTGAAGCATGAGCTCGGGCCGGCGGAAACGCGGTTCTTCGCCCTCTCGGCTGTCGTCCTGCTCGCCTACGCAGCCCTCACGAACATCGACGCGGTCCTCGCGCGGTCGCTGTTGCGGCCGGAGGACGCCGGCGCATATGCCGGCGCGATCACGATGGGGAAGATCGTCCTCTTCGCTCCGATCGCGATCGGCTTCCTGCTCCTCGAGCGCACGGCGCGCACGCACGCGCGCGGGGAAGATACCGACCGTGCCTTGTACCTCGCGCTCGCGTTCGTGCTCGCCACGAGCGGCCTCGTCGCGGTCGCCTACATTCTGGTGCCCGAGTTCCTCGTGCCGCTCGTCGTGGGCTCGCAATACCCCGACACGGCGAAGATCGTCGGCACGTACGGCGTCGCCGCGCTCGCGAACGCGTTGCTGAACCTGTGGATCTCGTACTTCATCGGGCGCGGCGAGATGCGTGTGGGCCTGCTGCTCGCCGTCGCGGTGGCGGCGGAGCTCGCCCTGTTGCTGACGAGCGCGACCGACCCGCTCGCGATGGCGCGCATCGTCCTCGTCGTCGCGCTCGCGACGCAGGCTGCGGCGGTGGCGACGTTCGTGGTGAGGAAGGCGCGCGCGAGCTAGAGGGCGGTCGCGTCCACCAAGCCGTTGCGCACCGCGTAGATCGCTGCCTGCGTGCGGTCCGACACGTTCAGCTTCTCGAGGATCGCCGCGACATGGCTCTTGACCGTCTCTGGTGAGAGCACGAGCTTGTCGGCGATCTCGCGATTGGAGAGGCCCTCGGCCACGAGGCCGAGGATCTCGCGCTCACGCTTCGTGAGATTCTTCGCCGCCGATGGCACCGGGCCAGCCGGCTTCATCTCGCTCAGCATCCCGCGAAGGAGCTTCGACTCGATGAACGCACCGCCGGTCGAGACCTGGCGGATCGCGTCGACGAGCTCATCCTTGGAAACGTCCTTCAGCAGGTAGCCCGCCGCGCCGGCCCTCACAGCGTCACGAAGGTATGCGGGGTTGTCGTGCATCGTGACCATGATCACCGCGGTGCGCGGCCGCTCCTCTTTGATGCGCTTGGTGGCCTCGAGGCCGTCCATGTCCGGCATGCGCACGTCCATAAGCACGACGTCGGGCAGATCCCGGCGCGTGGCCTCGATCGCCTCGCGCCCGGTGCGCGCTTCGCCGACGACCTCGATGCCGTCGGCGTTCAGGAGCATCGCCGCGACGCCCTGTCGGACCAGCTCGTGGTCGTCGACGAGCAGCACACGTGTCGCCATCGCTGGATTGTATGCGCGCAGCCTGTGCTGAGACCTCTGCGCCTCGGTCAATAAAGCGCGAGCCAGAGGAGATAGATCACGAGCAGGATCACCGCGAGCGCGAGCACAAGCAGCACGATCGTGCCGAGCGTGCCAAGCGCCAACGGCGATTTCGCGCTGCTCGCGACGCCGTCGATGATCTTCGCGAATTCCGCTGCGGTCGCGTCCTTGCGCAGCCACCCGCGTCCCTCGGGAAGTCGTCGCAGCAGCGCGCGTCCGTCGGCCTCGGTGCCCGACAGGACCAGGGTCGGTGAGCCGAGGTGGATCTCCGCGTGGCCGCTAAGGAGCGTGCCGTCGATGAGCGCGACGTCGGGCCGCCACTCGCGCATCGCGGCGGCTTCAGTCGCGCTTGCGACCCGCCGTACGTCATAGCGCTGCTCGAGCCGCAGCAGCGTCTCGATACCCGATCCGATGACCGGATGAGCCACGACCAGGAGCACTTTTGTTTGCGCCAAGGCCGCTATTCAACGCCACGCCGGCCCTCACTCGCGCTTTAAATAGGAGCATCCCCCAAGCGAGCGACCGAGCTGTCGCTATTCTGTCGACCTTGTCGCGGATCGCGACATCGCTCTCCTACCTTTCTCACACCTGCGACCGATAGCCCTACAGAGGCGCAAACCCGAGGCTATCCGCATGCCAACACGAGTCCTCGTAGCCGACGACCACCTCGCGATCCGCGAGGGCATCCGCTCGCTGCTTGCGCCGGATGACGAGCTTCTCGTTGTTGGCGAGGCTGCGGACGGCGTCCAGGCGAGCCGCATGGCTCTGGAGCTCAAGCCGGACCTCATCCTTCTCGACAACTCGATGCCGGGCAAGACCGGTCTCGAGGTCGCGCGCGAGCTGAAGCCGCTCCTGCCGGATGCATCGATCGTCTTCCTCACGCTCGACCCCGGTATCCGCGACCTCGCGCTCGCGGTCGGCGCGGTCGCGCACATCTCGAAGGACACCGCCCCGCAGGAAACGCTCCGCATCCTCCGCCAGATCGCGCAGCAGCGCGCCAAGGCGAAGCCTTCCGAGCTCACGGCCATCGAACGAACCCTGGCCGGCGCGCTCGTCGCGGACCACCTCTTCACCAACGAGCAGATGGCGCGTCTGGTCGCAACGCGCGGCGCGCGCGAGTCACTTTCCGCCGCGCTGATCCGTACGGGACTCATCCCGGACGCGCGCGCTGCGGAGGTCCTCTCGCGCGTCAGCGGTCGTCCTCTCGTGACGCTCACGCCGTACCACGACACCGGTGTCGTTCGTCTCGCTCGCGGCCGCCGCAGCCTGATCGATCCGATTGACCCGACCGTCGCGGCGCAGCTCGCGAAACGGCTGTGCGAACAGCGCCACGTGGTGCTGGTCGCGCTCGGCCGCAGTGAGGCCACCCTCGCGATGGCCGACCCGCTCGACGATCAGACACCGAACGACGTCAGCGCTCTCCTGGGCAACGTTCCGGTCACCATCGTGACGGCGAGCGTCAGCGAGATCGCCGCCGCGATCGCACGCGGCTTCGTCGCCCCCAATCCGAAGATCGCATCCACCCCGGTGGTCGAGCGCGCGTCGACAACGCATCAGCGCTCACGCCGTCCGCTCCTGCTCGTCGCCGCGGTACTCGCGACGCTGCTGCTGTTCGTTGCGGGAGCGGCCGTGATCGTCGGACCCGCCGCAAGCGCGGTCCAGGCGCGCGCGAATATCACGATCTTCCAGGGCAGCGTTGACGTCCGCTCCGGCAATGGCGCGTACGTATCGGTCGCCACCGGCTACGTCGTGCGTCAGGGCGACACGATCCGCACACGTTCGCTCGCCAACGCCGCGCTCACCTTCTTCGACGAGTCGATCGCCGTTCTCGAGCCCGGCACCGAGCTCGAGATCGTCGAGCTTCGCTCACAGGCGAACGGATCCATCGCCGCGACGCTCCGTCAGACATCGGGCTCGACCTGGCACGTGGTCACTCACCAATCGTCGAGCCGCTACGTCGTCACGACGCCGACGACCACGGCTTCGGTCACAGGTACGGCGTTCACGGTCCGCGTCGATCCTTCCGGTTCTACGACGGTGAGTACCACCGAAGGTGCGGTCGACGTGCGCGGCGTCGATGGTGCTGCGAGCTCGAAGATCTCTGTCGCCGCCGGCTTCATGACGTTCGTATCTTCAAAGGGCAGCGCGCCTTCAGTCGCATCTGCCTTCGCACAGAGCAACGTGACATTCGTCCTCGAGGATTCGCGTGATGCGGTCATCGTCGACCGTGCCGGCCGTGCCGCGGGAGTCAGCGACGGCGAGCTCGTTCGCTACATCCCGGGCGCGATGGTGAATCGCGTCGATTCGAACGTTGTCGTCACGATCCCGAACACTGACGGCGATCGCTTCGCAGCGGTCGTGTCGCCGCTCGACCATAGCGATCAGACGACGAGCGTCGTCGCCGAAGCGCACAGCGCGAACGGTGCCGTCGTGGGTAAGATCGCTGACACGCGCAAGGTCGTTGACGGCATCGCCCTGGGCGGCGTTCGCGTGAGCACGAAGGAAATCGTCGCGCTCAGCGATGACGTGGTCCGCACGCTTCCGACGGCCGTTAACGCCAGCGTGCCGACGAACACCGGCTTCGATCTCTTCGTCTTCCTGCGTCGTGAGCCGAGCGTCGCCGGCAACGCCGGTCCCGCCGGCACTGATGGCACGGTCGGTCCCGCTGGTCCTCCAGGTCCCGCGGGTCCGTCGGGCGCATCTGGACCGGCCGGGGCGACGGGCCGCCGGCATCGACGGCGCTACGGG
>JALYLT010000156.1 GCA_030774095.1 Chloroflexota bacterium | reverse complement strand
TCGCTCCGGCAATGGGGAAGGGTGATCGGATCGGCGCGGCGATCGCGCGGTCATCGCTCGTGCCCGAGTCGTCAGCACCGGCGCCCGCGGACGTCATCCCGTTCTCGTCGGCGCGTTGCCATCGCGCGCCGGGCCGGGCTCGCGGGTGCCGCACACCCGATAGCGGCCGCCGAGCTCGACAGCCTCGGCGACGAGGAGTTCGCAGCGCGCCTTCAGCGCGCCGGCGTCATCGGCCGTGTCGAGCCGAGCATGAAGGCGAGGATCATTCGCGCGCTCCGCGCCCGCGGCCGCTACGTCGCGATGATCGGCGACGGCGTGAACGACATCCTCGCGATCCGCGCCGCGCAGCTCGGCATCGCGATGGAGAGTGGTAGCAGCGCCTCGCGCGCGGTCGCCGATCTCGTCCTTCTCGGCGACCGGTTCGCGGTGTTGCCGCAAGCCGTCGCGGAAGGCCGCCGCATCGTCGACGGGATGCTCCGCACAACATGCCTGCTCCGGCCGGCAGATCGTGGGCATCCATGTACGGCCGGAAGAATGCGTGGCTGCCGTAAGCGACGAACGCGTCGTAAAGCAGCGTGGCTATTCGGTTGTCTTGAAATCGGTAGGAGATGAAGACTCCTAGAGGCTTATCGGGAGCGGTGTCTGGCGCAGTCGTTCCCGACAACCGCATGATCGTCGCGTCAACGAGTCGCCGGCTCGTTGCAGCACCGAGACGGTCCAGCACTCCAACTGCTGTCTTCCCTGTTTCTGATAAATCAGCGACCAGGACTTCTGCGGCCCGCGATCCTTGGTCTGGTCCCTCGACAACTTCTCGCGTGAGAACCAATCGAGAGTCGTCGGGCTGGCCCTCCCAGCCGAGGGCGTGAGTGACATGCAGGACCGAAGTCGCGCGAAGACTCATTCCGCGAACGACGCGCTCCGGCGGAGCCGCAGGGAACGATCCTGAACACTCTGTAAAGAGATTGTCGGCAGCGGCGCGTTCGCTCTGACCTAGTTGCGATGCTGCGAGCGACGCCGACTCCGTTCGATCGCCGAGTCCAAGGGCCTCTGCGAGCACGCATGCGACATATAACTCCTTTGTCCCCTTGCTGCGGATGTGCAACGTCCACAGGTAAGCCTTGAACTCTTCACGGAGATCCATGCTTGGACGATACGTGGCAGCGGTAGACGCGGTGGTTGGCTGCGCGCGGGGGCAATGGTCTAACTAGAGCAATGGTCTCGACTGTCCGCGACGTCGAAATAGAGCAATGGTTTCCGGGCGCTCGTGCCTGATCGCACAGACCATTGCGCCGGATCGGCAACATGGTGGTCTAGACCATTGCTCGCGCAGCTGTTCCATTCGCATCCGAGTTTCCGAGTAAAATGAACGTCTCGCCGAGGTAGCTCAGTTGGTAGAGCAATGGTCTGAAGAATCGCGAGCGATGCGATTCACGAAATTGCTCGGTAACTCGCGGCTGATACCGAAATTCAGCGACGAAACACCATGGTCTAAGCGGTCAATAGTCTTGAAGAAGTGCGGCGGGCAGGTCGCATGTCCCGTGGTGTTTAGCGGAATATCGATGCGAAAACCGGCCACGCGCCGATGACTCAGACGATGCCCCGTGTCGACACGACCGCGGCGGAACGCCAGCTCGGGTGAAACGATGACAGTCCGGTAGCCCACGCCGCAACGCGAAGCCGCTGGCCGCGAGCAACCAGACCACCTGGGCAAGGGTCGGCCGAGGGACTCAGCGCGAGTGATTTGCCTCCGCGATACCGTAAGTCGGCCGATTGCCGTAGCGCTTCCGGCTCGCGCTGTGACACGAGCCCTCTTGCTCTGAGACATGACAAGTGCGCACTACATTCTCAGGCGATCGCGAAGCCGCGGTCTCAGCGAAACGCCGCCTACCGCCACGAGCGCAGAAAGGCCTCCGCCTCGCTGCGTGCATCGTCCCCGCATGGGACGAAGGGAATGATCAGCCGGGTCGCCCCTGCTTCACCGTAGGGCGCGATCCGCTCTCGCACTTCGTCGACGGTCGTCGCGGCGATCGTCGGTAGCCCCGCCAGCATCTCGTCCGAGACCTCAGCGGCTGCAGCTTTGAATCCGCCACGTTGATATGCGGCCCGGATCGCCGCCGAGTCATCGGCGAAGCCCATCGCTCCGACCATGTCCTTGTAGTGGTCAGCGAGGTTGTAGAAGGTCAGCACCTGTTTCAGTTTGCGCCGAGCCAATTCGCGGTCGGGGTTCATCGCGACGCGCACCTTCACGCAGTACTCGATCGCGTCGGGATCGCGGCCCGACTCGGAGGCGCCGGCGCGGACGTTGGCGACGATCTCGCGGATCTTTGCTGGGTTGGCCATGTTCAGGATGATGCCGTCGGCGATCTTGCCGGCAAGTCGCGTCATCTGCTCTCCCAGGCCGGCGTAGTAGATGCGCACCGCCGGGTGTTTCGGACGCCACGAGAGCTTGAAGCCGTGCGTCGGGTAGATCTCACCGTCGTACTCGACGCGCTCTCCGCCCGCGACGCCGCGCACCACGTCGACGTACTCGCGGATTCTGCGGAGGGGCCGATCGAACGTGCCCTGGTGCCAACCCGCGATGGTCTTGTTGGCGACTCCCAAGCCGAGCAGCAGACGACCATCAGAAAGGTCGTTCAAGGTCGCGGCCTGGATGCCGAGGGTCACGGGGCTGCGACCGTAGATGTGGTAGATCGCGGTCCCGAGCTTGATGCGCGTCGTGCGCGCCGCCATAGCCGACAGCAGCACCAGCGGATCGGTGCTGTTGGATTCGCCCTTCCACACCGCATCGAAGCCGCGCTCCTCGGCGATCTCCGCAAGCCGCACCGCGGTGGCGGCGGAGTAGAACGCACCAGAGTTGAACTCGACGTCCCAACGCACTGGAAGCAGGATATCCATGCGCGGACCCAGTCCCGCGCATCAGGACACACCATGTGGGAGCATCGCGCGGTGAGCCGCCCCGAGACTCATCTGGCGCTGATGGGCGACTGGGGGGTGGCCAATTTCCATCTCGCCAGTGGTTGGATCGCCAACGGCCTGCGCTATCGCACCGCCCCCTCATCGACATTCGTGATCCACGCGCTCGGCCCCTACGCGACGATGCTGGGCGCGCTCATCGACCGCACCGTCGACATCGCATTCGCGCAGGCGCTCGTCGGCGCCCGATGGGCACGTGCGGGTATGCGGCCATTTCACGAGGCACACCCTGAGCTCGTCGCGCTCGGCGTTCTTCCGCACCGCGACCGTGTGCTCCTCGCATTGCCGGAAACGACCGCGGCGCGCGTCGGCGTCCGCTCGTTCGCCGACCTGCGGACCCGACAGCCCCCACTGCGTCTCACCGTTGGCGCGCGGGACGGCTTGGTGGGGGCGGCGGCGGAGGCACTGCTCGAGGCGCATGGCATCGGGTGGGACGACATTCCGCGTTGGGGCGGCGAGTGGGTCTTCGTCGAACGTCCGCAGCCGGCCATCGGATTGGTGGCCGAGGGAAAAGCCGACGGCGTCCTCTTTGAGGGGATCATGAACTGGTACGCGACGAACGCCCGCATGCCGCTCCGGGTCCTGATCCCGGAGACGGCCGCGTGGCCTCGGCTCGAGGCCGCGGCGCTGGAGCGTGGAGCACTCGATGTTGGAGAGTTCGCGTCGATCCACGCAGCCGCACACGTCGTTGATTTCAGCGGGTGGGTGGCGATGGCACGCAGTGACATGTCAGACGATGTCGCGCACCTGATCGCGCGTGTCCTCGTCGAGGACCGCGAGATCCTCGAGTCGCGCTATCGGGGGAAGGACGTGCGAGAGAGCGCGCTCAGCTATCCGATCGTTCCGTCTGATCTGCCGCGAACCAAGGATGTTCCGCTCCATCCCGGGGCTGCGAGCTACTACCGCGAGGCCGGCCTGCTCTGACCCTCTGCGGACTCCGGGTCGGGCGCGAGCCAGCGCGCGATCGGGTGTCCGTGTTCGGGCAGCCATGACGCGGACACGAAGATCTTTCCCGTGTTCCCGCTCTGCGCGTCCTGCTGGGCGAGGAAGCACCCGAGTGGCTGGACGTGATCGGGGTGGTACGGCGTGTTTCCGCGGCTGCCTCGCCCCTTCTCCCGCGCGACGGCCCATTCCTCATAGCCGGTGCTGCGCGCGTGCAACGGGACGATGCAGTTCACGGCGACGTTCTGCGGACGGAGCTCGTCCGCGAGGTAGCACATCACGTGCGCGATCGCGGCTTTCGAGGACATGTACGGCTGCTCGCGGCTATCCGGACGCAAGAGCGCGTACGCACCACCTTCGCTCCGCATAAGCACGCCGCTGGAGACCATCGTCATCACGCTGCCGCGGCGGCGCGCTAGCATGGGCTTCACGAATTGGCGGGTCACGGTCAGCGTGCCGAAGACATTCACCTCGAACATCCGCCTGAAGTCTTCGTTCGTCGTGTCCAGGACGGGCATCGGAGTGCCGCCAGGCGGGTAGATGTGCCGCTGGAGCAGTGCGGCGTTGTTGCAGAGCGCATCGACGGTCCCGAATCGCGCGATGGTCGCGTCGAAGGCGCGCTGGACTTGGCTCGCATCGGTGATGTCGCACGTCAGCGCGAGCACATCGTCCCGCTGCTGGGCGTCGCTCATCCACTTGCCGTCGGTGTCGCCCGACGCTCCGCTGGGCTTCCACGAGATGTCGATCGCGGCGACGCGAGCGCCTGCGCTCAGGAAGCCCTCGGTGAACGCACGTCCGATCCCACGGGCGCCGCCTGTGACGACGACGATCTTGCCATCGAGCGCCCCAGTCGACGGTGTCAGGCGGCGCCCCAAAATCCGACGCCCATCCCCATGAGCGCGCGGTACATCGGTTCGTAGACGAGGATCCCTGGCTTTCGCGCCCCGATCGCGCCGAGGACGGAGATCCAGGCGCGCATCTCGATGTCGCCGCTCCGAAGTAGATCCGCGCTGGTCAGCTTAGCGAGCTCATCGCCGCGCCCTTCGCGCATCTTCTCGAGCGCCTCCCGATCGAAATCCTCGTCGATGACCCCGAACGGGAAGTCACCCTTGGGGTAGCCCGGGTAGCTTCCAGGGCGATGCGAGAGACCGCCGCTGCCCACGACGATCACTCGCGCGGCCGAGGACGAGCGCTCGATCGCCTTCGCGATGGCGCGTCCGACCTCGTAGCAGCGCCTGGGGCTGGGTGCTGGTATGTGCACAGCGTTCACGAATACCGCGACCACCGGGATCCGGCCCTCCGGGTCGAGCTGGTACAGGACGGGACCGAACGCGTGCGCACCGAGCACGTTGTCGCGCAGCGTTCCGACGACCGCCATGTCGATGTCGCTCTCGACGCTCTCCGTCAGGATCTCGTGCGCAAGCGTGGGATGTCCGATGCCGTGGACCT
>JALYLT010000155.1 GCA_030774095.1 Chloroflexota bacterium | reverse complement strand
CGCGTTGCTCTCGACCACGCGATCGGTAGCGCGCGCGTCGACGACGCCTCGCGCCTTGTGTTCGCCCTCTGGCGCTTTTGGCAGGTGCGCGGGTACCTCCGCGAGGGACTGACGTGGGCACAGCGCGTCCTTGCGCTTGCGCCCGGCGACGCGCGACTACGCCTGCGCGCGCTTGAAGCGGCGGGCGGTCTGACGTACTGGATCGGCGAGCTGGACCTGACCGAGCGCTACTACGTTGACGCGTACGAACGCGCCGGCGCGCTCGGCGACGAGGCCGAGCGTGCAAAGGCCGCATACAACCTCTCCTTCGCCTATCTGCTCAATGAAAGCAAGCACGGCCGCGCCAGGGAGCTGCTCGAGGAGGCGCTCACTATCCTCCGCAAACACGACGACCGAGGGGCCATCGGCCGCGCCGCCTGGGCGCTGGGAGCTGTGTATGGCGAAGGATGGAACCGGTCGCGCGAGGACTACCTGCGATCGCGGCAGTTGGCGCAGGAGGCGCTCGAGCAGCATCGGGCGCTCGGCAACCGATTCGACATCGCCTGGGACCTGCACTCGACCGGCCTCGCAGCACTGCATCTCGGCGAGTCGGACACCGCCGAGCGGGACTGGCGCGAGTCCATACAGATGTTCGTCGAGGCCGGCGACTCGAGCGGCATCGTCCTCCTCCTCAGCGACTTCACCGAGCTCGCTCGCGTCCAAGGAGACACCGAGCGCCAGGACATCCTCGTCGGAGCGTGGACCGCGATGTCGAAGCGGACCGGGGTCGGACTGGCTTCGCTGTGGGGGACCACCGAGGGTCGCGTGCTCGCTTCGGATATCCCGCCGGAGCGCCGACCGGCGCTCGAGCGCGGCCTCGCGATGAAGACCGACGAAGCCCTCGCGTACGCCCTCGCGCCACGCCACGCGAAGACCACGTCGTAGGTGACCGACCCGCTCCTCGACCTGCTCGACTACCGCCGCCGCGTGAACGAGATGTACGACGCGCTGCGGTCGCTCCGTGAACGCGACGTGCGTGCGGCACATCGGCTCTGGCGAGAACGTCGCGACGAGCTCTTTCGCGCGCACCCGCAGTCGGCGCTTCCGGTGAGCGAACGCACGGCGTTCGGTGGCCTCCCGTATCGCGACTACGACCCGGCGTTCTCGTTCACCGCGGCGGTGCGCTCGCTTCCACATGAGCGCTACGACGTCGACACGAGCACCGGCGGCGTGATCCCGTTCGTGCGCTTCGGCGCGGTCGACCTGCCGATCGGAACGCTCGAGGTCCTGTGGCTCGAGGAGTACAGCGGCGGCGTGTTCCTCCCATTTCGCGACGCCACGTCGGGCAAGACCACGTACGGCGGCGGCCGCTATCTCCTGGACACCGCCAAGGGCGCGGACCTCGGTTCGCGCGGCGACGAGCTGGTGCTCGACTTCAACTTCGCGTACCACCCGTCGTGCAAGTACGACCCGCAGTGGGTATGCCCGCTCGCGCCGCTGGGAAATCGTCTGCGTGTCGCGGTCGATGCCGGCGAGCTGATGTGAAGTCCGCCGAGCGCTGGACCCTGATCGCGGCGATCCTCGCCTCGGGGATCGTCTTCATCGACTCGACGGTCGTGAATGTCGCCCTGCCGCGCATCGGGCGCGAGCTTCCGTCATCTGTCTTCGGCGTGCTCGAGGGACAGTCGTACGTCTACAACGCGTACCTGCTGACGCTTTCGGCGCTGCTGGTGCTCGCCGGGGCGCTCACCGACTATTTCGGACGCAGGCGGATGTTCGTTCTCGGCCTTGCGGGTTTTCTCCTGACAAGCCTCCTGTGCGGCATCGCGCCTTCGATGGAGCTCCTCATCGCGTTCCGCGTCCTGCAGGGCGCGGCGGGCGCGCTGCTCGTACCCGGGTCGCTCGCACTTCTCACCGCGACATTCATGGGCGAGGCGCAGGGTCGTGCGTTCGGGCTCTGGGCCGCCGCGTCGGCCGCGACGACGATCCTCGGCCCGTTCGTCGGCGGCGTGCTCGTCGACACGCTCTCGTGGCGAGTGGCGTTCCTGATCAACGTGCCACTCTGTCTCGTCGCCCTGTGGGCGACGCTCACGTACGTCCGCGAGAGCCGCGACGAGAACGCGACAGGTGCATTCGACTGGCTCGGCGCCGCGGTCGTCGCGGTCGCCGTCGGTGGGCTGTCGTTCGGGACGATCTACAGCCAGCAGCGTGAGTGGCAGGATCCGCTCGGCATCGCGGTCCTGGTCGCAGGCGCGGTCGCGACGATCGCGCTCCCGGTCCTCATGATCACGCGCCCCGACCCGCTCATCCCGCCCGCGCTCTTCCGCTCCCGCAACTTCACGGTGACGAACATCTCCACCTTCCTCATCTACGGCGCGCTCTACGTCATCGGATATTTCCTGACGCTCTTCGTGCAGGGGACGATCGGCTACACCGCGGCGGCGGCGGGGCTTGCCTTCGCTCCCGCGGGTCTCTTTCTCGTATTCCTGAGCTCGCGCTTCGGCGCGCTTGCTGGTCGGCACGGTCCGCGCCTTTTCATGGCCATCGGTCCGGCACTCATGCTCCTTGGCGTGCTCTGGTACGCGCGCGTTCCCGCGACGACCGAGCCGTGGTCGTTCGTGTTCGGCGATCCCGACACATACCTGCCGCCGGTCGCCTACCTCCTCGACCTGCTGCCGGGAAGTCTCATCTTCGGACTTGGGCTCGCGATCATGGTCGCACCGCTCACGACCGCCCTCATGACGAGCGTGCCGGTGCATAACGCCGGCGTGGCTTCGGCGGTGAACAACGCGATCTCGCGCGTCGGACCCCAGCTCGCGGGCGCGCTCATCTTCGTCGCGATAACGGCGAGCTTCTACTCCGGCCTCCATGAGCGAGTACCGAGCATCGACGTCAACGACCCGTACACGCGGCGAACGATCTCGCCGCTCAACGTCGAGCGGCCGCCGGCCTCACCGTCTCCCGAAGACGTGGCTCGCATCGCCGCTGAACGGGAGGCCTCGACCAATGCGTTCCATCTTGCGATGCTGATCGCCGCGGCGCTCCTGGCCGCGGGCGCGATCACCAACGCCGTGGGCATCGTCGACCGCGTCGCGAAGAAAGCCGCCGCCGCGCGCGGCTAGGGTTTCGTCAGGACGATCGCGTTGGGCAGCAGCCTTCCCGGACCGACTTTGTACGAGCCGGCGAGGTACATCGCCGACGTGCCGCCACCATCGAGGTTGAGCGCGTCCCTGGCGCCGAGGGCCTGCAACACGTAAGCCGACTCGGTAACGGTCGCGTTCGTGACGATCGCGAGATACACGTGTGTGCCGTCGACGCCGATCGAACCCTTCGTGCCACGCGTCATCTGGACGGCCGTCTGCTCGAACTCGGAATCGATGACCGCCCCGTTCTGCACCAGCAGCGGGAACATCGTGATGCCCGCGGTGATCGGCGCGCTCATGAGCGACGCACTCTGCCCGTACACGTAGCTGCGCCGGTAGACGGTAGTCGCGCTCCCGTTGAACGTCAGCAGGCTGTTCTGACCGATCAGCGCCGAGCGATTGATCCAGCGGCGAAGGTTGCTGTTGTAGACGGCGTAGTCGTACGAGTTCACCTTGCCCGCGCACGCCGCGTAGTCGGGCGGGCAGAGATACGTGCCATTCATGCCGGCGTACGCGCCGTTCTCCGCGACGTACTGCGCCAGCGGCTTGGCGGGACAGTCGCTCGTGCAGTCGCTGCTGTTCGCCGTGAGCGTGCGGACCGTCACATCCGCGAGCCGCTCCTTGATGAGATGCACGTTGAACGTGCCGCGCGGCGTCGGCACGCTGAGGTTGCTGTAGCCAAGTGGGCTGTACACGGCGCCGCTGGGCGCAGGCGCACTCCCGTCTGGGTTGAGGACCGTGACGAGCCAGAAGACGCCGAAGTCCTCGAGCCACGTCGCGCCTTCGATGAGCGGACGCAGATAGAGGCGGTAATAGCCCGGCGCCAGCGGCGCCTGGATCGTGAACTGGAACCACGCGACCTGACCGGGACCGACGTACGGAGCCGGCTGCACCGCGATGCGGTTGTAGCGCGGCCAACCGGTCGCGAGCGAGCCGGCGGTGCCGTCGCCGCCGAGCGGGCTGATCTGATCCTGTCCGGGCTCGGGGTCCCAGGTCCCGAGATAGGCAGCTTCGCCGAGGCGGCCACTCACCCATCCGAGGGATCCGCTGTTGAAGAAGGCGACGGTGGCGGTCGATCGTCCGCCCGGACAGAGCGTGGGGTAACCGCTCTGTCCGTACCACCGCGCGTGGAAACCCGGGATGCCCGACGGAAGGCCTGTCGGCGCGGGGATGCCGGGACCGGTGCTGGCCACGCAGGCCGCGTTCGCGGGACGCGCGGGCTGACCTAGGACCAGCGTGCTGGCGACGAGCAGCACACCCGCGAGACGCGCGAACGATCGGACACCCACCACCTGGGGTAACGACGCTGCCGGACCCGACAATACGTTTCGAGTCCGTGACGAAGAAGACCCGCCATCGCTGGCGGGTCTTCTCCCTGCTCGGTCGGAATTCCGCTACGAGGTCAGCGCTTCGCCTGCGACTCCTGCTCGAAACGATCGCCCTTGAGCGCGCGGTCTTCGCGCGTCTCGTAGTCATAGCCGCGACGGTGGCGAACGATGTCGCTCGCGTCGTTGAAGCGGTCGTCGGCGCGCACCGTCATCAGGGTGCCGCCCCTCTTGAACTGCTCGTCGTAGTACTTCGCCTCGTGGTCGGGAATGCCGAGGCCCATGAGCGCGCCGCTCACGCCGCCCGCGACCCCGCCGGCGACGACGCCTGTCGCAGCACCCGCGAGGGCGCTGGCGAGCAGGCCGCCGGAGACGACCGGTCCAATACCCGGAATGAGCAGCGCCGCACCGGCGCCGATGATCCCGCCGAGCACGACCCCAGTGCCTGCGCCGGATGCGGCCATCTCGCCGGCCTTGTTGCCTTCGGTCTGCGTCTTCCCGGCGTCATCACGCCACGCGTACCCGATCTGGTCGTCCTTGAATCCCTTTTCGCGAAGATCGCGAGCCGCGAGCTCCGCATCGTTACGGTCGTCGAAGACTCCCACGTAGTGCGTGCGCTTGGTCGTTCGCTGTTGTGACTGATCCATTTGATTCCTCCTGAATTTGCGTCCTGATCCATGAGTGAGCAGATTCGAGGCCGCGGCATGTGACAACAGGCGCGGGGTCGCTTGCTGTTACTGCGCAGCAGGCGATAACGAGGGGGGTGCACGGGGTTCTCCCCTGCGATCAATCGGTCACGAACGGTCCGCCAGCAGGCGATAACGAGGGGGGTTGCAGGGGGTTCTCCCCCTGCGATCAATCGGTCACGAACGGTCCGCCAGCAGGCGATAACGAGGGGGGTTGCAGGGGGTTCTCCCCCTGCGATAACCGTAGAGTT
>JALYLT010000154.1 GCA_030774095.1 Chloroflexota bacterium | reverse complement strand
GCGCTTCGCGACGAGGTCCGCGCGGTCCGCGTCAGCGATGCAGTGCGCCGCTACGTCGCCGATGTGGTCCGCGCGACGCGGACCGCGGAGGGCGTCGAGCTCGGCGCGAGTCCGCGCGCCGCTCTTGCCCTTTATCGCGCGGCGCAGGCACATGCCGCGATCCGCGGTCGCGCCTATGTGTTGCCCGACGACGTGAAGGCGCAGGCGCCAGCGGTGCTCCGGCACCGTCTCTTCCTCATCGCCGACGCGCAGATGCGCGGACGCACCGGCGCGGCGGTCGTGACCGATGTGCTGGCGCGCACGCCCGTGCCGGCCGAGGACAACCGGTCCATCGCAGGGGGAGAACCCCCTGCAACCCCCCTCCGCGGAGCCGCATCGCGATGACCCGGTCCTCCATCGCAGGGGGAGAACCCCCTGCAACCCCCCTCCGCGGAGCCGCATCGCGATGACGCGGTCCGGCCGCTTCGAGTGGCCGATCGTCATCGCGATCGTCGCCATCGCCGCGATCTCGCGCTCGCCCGCGCTCATCGTGCTCGGCGCAGGCGGCCTCGTGGTGTGGCTCGTCGTGTGGGTCACCGGGCGTCTGGCTTTGCTCGGTCTGGAGACGCAGCTTCAGGTCTCGCCGGATCGTCTCATCGCCGGCGAGCCGCTGGTCGCGACCGTGACGATCATCAACCGCAAGCCGTTGCCCCTGCCGTGGCTCGACCTTCGCCTGTTCCTTCCCGAGGGCATCGAGACCCCGGAGCCGACCCCAGGCCTGGCGCGCGGATGGGTCAACGCGGGCTTCGCGCCACGCGGGCACGAGCGGCTCGTACTCCGCTTTCCGCTCGTCGTGATGCAGCGCGGCGCGTACGCCTTGGGGCCGATCCGACTCCGTGGCGGGGACTGGCTGGGCTTCACGGTGTCCGAGCGCACCGACACCGCCATGGTGCAGGTCGTGGCCTACCCGGCGCCGCTTGCGGTGCGTGACCGGCAGCTAACGTCACTCCGGCCGCTGGCGGAGCTCGCCACGCGGCGCGGCTTGCTGCCCGATCCGCTCCGCTTCCGCGGCGTGCGCGAGCACCGCAGTGGCGATCCGCGCAAAGAGATCCACTGGAAGGCATCGGCCCGGCTGCGCGAGCTCCAGACCAAGCTGTACGAGCCCGCGACGAGCCTCGACGCCGTGTTCCTCGTGAACGTCGCGTCGTACGAGCAGTACTGGATCCAAGCGGACCCCGAAGCGGTCGAGTTCGTCGTGTCGGCCGCCGCGGAGATGGTGCGCATCGCCGCGAACGCTGGACGACAGATAGGACTCGTTACGAATGGTCTCGACAACCTCACACATGAACGCCCACGTTCGGCGTTGGGACGCGGCCCGCATTCGCTCACCCGCAGCCTCGAGATACTCGCGCGGCTCGGGCCCTACGCCGCGAATTCACCCGAGGCGGTGTTCCTGGGCGAGCGTGGCCGGCTGCCCTGGGGCGCGACGCTGATCGTCGTCACGCCAAAGGTCACGACCGGTCTGGCCAGCGCGATGGTCGCGCTGCGTCGCGCGCATCACCGGGTGCTCGGCGTGAGCATCGCGCCTCTCGACGCCGAGCTCGCCGCGTATCTTCGCGCGCGCGGCGTCGTCCTCGACGCGCTGCACCCCGCGGAGCTGCGCCGTGCGGGGTAGCGGCGCCGTCGCGATCCTCATCGGCGCGCGCTGCTTCGTCGAGGCCGTCGCATTCACTTGCATCGCGGCGATGGCGCATGTGGCCACCACCGGCACCCTACCGCTGCCGATCGTGCCATGGACGCTCGTGCTATTCGGCATCGGCATCCTGCTCGTGACGATCCAGCGTGAGGTGAAGAGCGAGCGGCGCGGGACGACCATCCTCATCGTGACGCTCGCCGCGGGCGTCCTGTGGGGACTCGTGCTTCCGGCGCGGGATCCCGACGGTCTCGCGGTGCTGTCGCGCATGGTGGCGTTCGGTCTCATCGCCGAAGGGTTCCTGTGGCGCAATCTGTCGATCGCGCGCGGCGCGGTGCGCTGGAACGATTCACGCAATGCGCTGCTCTTCTCTGGCACATGCGTCGGCCTCGCGGCGCTCGCGACCGGGCCCATCGACCATGGACCGCTCGCGGTCCTGGCGCTTCTCGTGGTGGCGCTGTCGGGGCTCGCGCTCTCACTCGCGCGGACCACCGAAGAGCTCGCGCTCGCGCGCGGCACGCGCGGCGGCGCGCGCGCGTCGTCCGCGACCAGCGTGAGCTTCGTCGTCGGAGTCGTCGCGATCCTCGCGGCGGCCTTCGTGCCAGTCGTTCAGGACGCGCTCTCGGCCTTCGGGACGGCGATCGAACCGACCTTCACGCGTATCGTCTATTTCATCCTGCTGCCGCTCGGCTATATCGCGGCGTGGATCGTCGAGTTCCTCGCGCCGATCGTCGCGCAGTTCTGGAGGCGCGAGCCCGTCGAGATCAACCCGCGCACGCCCGCCGACGATGAGGCGCTGCTGCGCCAGATCGAGCAGACCCGGCCGATCGTCTTCGGCGCGGTCGAGCTGATCATCGTGTTCGTCGCCGCGCTCATCGCGCTGTTCCTCTTCGATCGCATGCTCCGCGAGCGGCGGCTCGAGCTGCCCGAAGGCGTGACGCTCGAGCGGGGGACGGCCGAGGGCTTCGGCCTCGGCGACATGCTCCGAAACCTCAGACCGCACCGCGGCACATCGCGCCGCGCGCCGCGCGATGACGGCAGTCCGAGTGGCGCGCTGCGTCTTCTCTACTGGCGGTTCCTCACGCTCGCGGAGCGCGCGGGTGTCGGGTGGAGGCAGCCGCAGGAGACGCCCGCCGAGCATCTCGCGCGCATCGCCAACGCAGATCCGCGGTGGTCGGCCGGTGACAGGCTGGTGCGCGCGTTCGAGGACATGCGGTACGGAGAGTCCGCGCCGGACACAGCGACGCTCGACCACGCCCGCGTAGCGCTCCGGACGCTGGAGAACGCCCGACGCGCGTCTTAGCCATCGTCGGTCCGACGGCCTCCGGAAAGAGCGCGCTCGCGCTGCGCGTGGCAGAGACTGTCGGCGGCGAGATCCTGTCCGCCGACTCGCGTCAGGTGTACCGCGGTATGGACATCGGCACCGCAAAGCCCACGCCCGCGGAGCGTGCCCGCGTGCCACATCACCTTATCGACGTTGCAGATCCCGGCGAGCGCTATGACGTGTTTCGCTACCAGCGCGACGCGCGCGCCGCGCTGGATGCCATCGCGGCGCGTGGTCGCACCGTCGTCGTCGTGGGCGGGACCGGTCTGTACGTTCGCGCGTTGCTCGATGGCCTCGACCTGGCTTCCGTCCCGACCGATCCGGTCCTGCGCATGAAGATCGAGGCCGACGCCGCGCGCGACGGGCCGGAGGCGCTTCACCGCAGGCTGCAAGAGCTCGACCCCGAGGCCGCCGCCCGCGTGGACGCACGCAACGTCCGCCGCGTCGTGCGCTACGTCGAGGCTGCGCTCCTTACCGGTGGTCTCACCGCGAGCTGGCGGCGGGATGTGGCGGTCGCCTCGAGAAAGATCGGCCTCGCGCCGCCACGCGAGAGTCTCATCGCCGCGATCGAAACACGGGTGAAGGGCATGGTCGACGCTGGCGTTCTCGACGAGACGCGCGCGCTGCTCGCGTCCGGGCTCGATCCGGCGCTGCCGAGCTTCAGCGGACATGGCTACGTCCACTGGGCAAAGCATCTGGCGGGAGCGATCACGCTCGACGAGGCCGTGCGGCTGACGGTGCGAGACACGCGGCGCTATTCACGGCGGCAGATGACGTGGTTCCGGCGCGACGGCGCGATCCGCTGGGTGGACCCGACGGCGGAGGATCCACTGCCTGCGACACTGTTGGCGTGATCGACACGACGACGCCACCCGAGCGCGCGTTCCTCGTCGCCCTCGACCAGCCTCGCGCCCGCTTCGACGCAGCCGATTCCCTTGACGAGCTCGCCACGCTCGTCGAGGCGGCCGGAGCGGTCGTTGCGGGCCGCATGGTGCAGCAGCGGCGCGCGCCAGACCCGAACACCTGGGTGGGGAAGGGGAAGGCCGCGGAGATCGTGGCCGAATGCGCGCGTGTGGGGGCCGATCTCGTCGTCTGCGATGACGAGCTCACGCCACGGCAGCAGCGTGGCCTGGAGGAGCTCGCGGGACGTCGCGTCGTCGATCGCTCCGCGGTGATCCTCGACATCTTCGCGCGCCACGCGCGGACGAAGGAAGGGCGAGTGCAGGTCGAGGTCGCGCAGCTCGAGTATCAGATGCCGCGACTGCGTGGCATCTGGAAGGGCCTCTCTCGCCTCGGCGGCGGCATCGGAACGCGGGGTCCTGGCGAGTCGCTCCTCGAGACGGATCGCCGCGTCATCGAGAGGCGCCTGATCGACCTCAAGGCGCGCCTCGGCGAGGTCCAGCGGCAGCGCGAGCGTAGCCGGCTCTCACGGAGCCGCGACGGCCTGTATCTGGCGGCGCTCGTCGGATACACGAACGCGGGCAAGTCAACGCTCATGAACGCGCTCTCGAACGCGGACGTGCTCGTGGCTGACCAGCCGTTCGCCACGCTTGATCCGACCACGCGGCGTCTTCGGCTGCCATCCGGAACGACGCTGCTCCTGTCTGACACGGTCGGATTCGTGAACAAGCTGCCGCCCACGCTCGTCGCGGCGTTCCGCGCGACGCTCGAAGAGCTGAACGACGCGCACCTGCTCGTGCACGTGGTCGACGTGGGACATCCGAACCTGCACGAGCGGATGATCGTGGTCCGCGAAACGCTCGCGTCGCTCGACCTCGCGTCACGCGAAAGCCTGATCGTGTTCAACAAGGCGGACACGCTGCGCGGCGCGGAAGGCGACGCCCTGCGCGAGGCCCTTGGTGCGGAGTTCCCCGCCGCGGTGTTCGTGTCGGCGTCGAGCGGGGAAGGAGTAGAGGCGCTGCGCGAACGGCTGGCGGAGATCGCCGCGTCTCACTGGACGAAGGTGGACGTCACGGTGCCGTACAACGAAGGCGCGATGGTGCAACGCGTCCGCGAGCGCGGATCGCTGCGGAACGCGGAGTACGGGGAGGCCGGCATACGGATCGAAGCCGATGTGCCCGCGGACCTCGCCGCGGAGCTGACGTCGCGACAGAAGCGAGAGGTCAGCTCCGACCGACGATGATCGGGAGACTGGGGTCGTTGCCCCACTCCTCCCAGCTGCCGTCGTAGGTGCGGACGTCGTCGTGACCGAGCGCGGTGAGCACGAGATGTGTGAACGCCGCGCGCACGCCGGCCTGGCAGTACGTGACAGCCGACGTTTCGGCGCCGAAGCCCGCGTTCGAGTACAGGTCCTCGAGCTCGTCCGCGTCCTTGAGCGTCCAGTCGTCGCGTAGAGCGTCCTTCCACAGGATGTTCACCGCGCCAGGGATGTGAC
>JALYLT010000153.1 GCA_030774095.1 Chloroflexota bacterium | reverse complement strand
CGACGATGTCGCCGAGGCGTACCTCGAGGCCTGGAAGCACGGCGTGAAGGCGATCGCGATCTACCGCGATGGGAGCAAGAAGGTCCAGCCGCTCTCCGTCAACGCCGACGCGAGCAACACCAAGACCGCTGCCCCGTCTGTCGTGACGATCGAGAAGATCGTCGAGGTCAACCGTCCGCAGCGGCGGCGGCTTGCCGACACGCGCGACTCGCTGACGCACAAGTTCTCGATCGAGGGGCACGAGGGCTACATCACCGTGGGCAAGTTCGAGGACGGCACGCCCGGCGAGCTCTTCGTCACGATGGCCAAGGAAGGCTCGACGCTCTCCGGGATGATGGATGCCTTCGCGACGAGCATCTCCCTGCTGTTCCAGTACGGCGTCCCGCTCTCGCACCTCGTCGAGAAGTTCGGCTACATGCGCTTCGAGCCATCCGGCTGGACCGGCAATCCCGAGATCGGGATGGCCAAATCGATCGTCGACTACGTATTCCGCTGGCTCGGCCACCGCTTCCTCACGGCTGAGGAGAAGGCCTACATGGGCCTGACGCGCACGAGCGAGGTCGTAGCCGATCCCGCTGCGGAGCAACAGCGTCTCGAGCACGTCGTCTCGATCGCTCCTCCGGCGATCACCGAGAACTTCACCATCGCGAGTCCCTCCCCGGTTCGGGGGATGCGACTCAACTCGACACCCGATGCGCCGCCGTGCCCGCGCTGTGGCTGGCTGACCGTGCGAAACGGCACCTGCCACAAGTGCGAGAACTGCGGGGAAACGACCGGGTGCTCATAACTCCCTAGAAAGGCTCTGGCCGGCCCGCCCGCTGGCCAGTCCGCCTCGATGGCCCGGCACTCCCTGCTCCCCTGGGGTGCCGGGCCTTCTTTTTGCCTATTTGTCACGGAACTGTCATCTGGACCACAAATTGCGTACGAGTTTCCTGGTTACAAATCTGACGCGGATTGAAAGGAACGATGCGACTCTTTCGTTCGTCTCAGATGCAGTGCTCAGAATGAGTTGCGCGGTGCTGGTGGGCACCCGATGGGGAGGCCGTTCCGCATGGCAGTAGCCACGAGAGAAGGCGAGCGCGGCGCACGACGCAGCCGTAGCGTCTCGCTGAGGTTCGTCGTCTTCCCGCTCACGGTCATCGCCGCCGCGGTGGCGATCGTGTTCGCGGCTCCTCTGATCTACGCCGAGCGCGCGCTTCCCGGTGTCACGATCGCTGGTGTCCAGGTCGGCTCGCTCGAGAGCGCCGCGATCCGCCAGCGCCTCGACAGCGAGCTCTCGCAGCCCTGGTCCGAGCGCGCTGTCGTTGCCGTGCACGACGGGCAGAGCTGGCACACGACGAACGGAGCCCTCGCAGTCTCGCCCGACGTCGACACCGCCATGGCGGCCGCCTTGGCGTACGGGAAGAGCGGCGCGCCTCTCGAGCGCGCCACCGCATGGCTCGACGGTCTGCGCGGCCAGGCCCAGATACCGCTCACGCTGCGTGCCGAGGGCGATGCGCTCGACCGCTGGGTCGCGAGCCTTTCGACCGCGATCGACCGCCGCGCCGTCTCTGGCGAGATCGGCCTCTCGGCGAATGGTCTAACGCTCACCGAACCGGTCCTCGGCCGCGAGCTGGACCGGGTGGCGGCCACAGCCTCGGTCCTCGCCGCGCGGACGTTCGATGACCGCGAGATCGATCTGCATGTTCGTGCGATCTATCCGGCGGTGGACGAGGCCGGGTATCGCGACGCTGTTGTGCGTGCGACCGCGGTGATCACGCCGCTTGAAATCACCGTTGAGGATCGGCGCATCACCGAGGACGCCGCCGCTCTGACGACGCTCCTATCGATCGACCGTGTCGCAGCCAAAGCCGATGAGCTGCCCGCGCTGCCGGTCGACGCGACCGCTCCCGCGGCGCGCTACCGCTACATCGTGTCTCTGAAACAGGACCGCATGACGGAGTGGGTGACCGCCGTGGCCGCGAAGCTCGATCGCCCGGCGGTCAGCGCGAAGTTCGCGGTGAACGCTGACGGCATCGCGTCCGTCATCGCGGGCGCGACGGGCATCCGCCTCGCACAGGACAAGCTCATCGCGCAGCTCGGCGCCGACCTTCTGCGACCGGCCGTCGGCACGCGTAACGTCGCTGCGCCCGCGGCCGTCGAGACCCCAGCCTTCTCGACGGAGCAGGCGCACTCGTGGCTGCCGAAGATCTCGCGGACGTCGGAGTTCACGACCTTCTACCCGCCGAACGGCGCCCGCCACGCGAACATCTCGACCGGGTCGTCGCAGTTCGACGGCGTGGTGATCCTTCCGGGCCAGACGTTCTCGTTCTGGGAGCTGCTCGGACCGGTGACCGTCGAGCGCGGCTACGCGTTCGCTGGCGCGATCATCAACAACCGCTCCGACGAGAACGTCATCGGTGGCGGGCTTTGCCAGGTGTCGACCACGATGTTCAACGCCATCTCGAAGCTGGGCTACGAGATCGTCGAACGCCACGCGCACGGGTACCTCATCGACCGGTATCCACTCGGTCTCGACGCAGCGGTGTTCGAGCCGGGCGTCGACTTCAAGTGGATGAACGACACCGAGGCGCCGGTCTTCCTCTGGTCGTGGAACGACGCCACGAGCGTGACCCTCGATGTATGGAGCGCGCCGACAGGTCGCACGGTGACATTCAGCGCCGCGGTGCAGCGCAACTTCGTCGATGTTCCCGCCGATCAGCCCGCGGATCCAGCGTTCATTCCGGGCGCGAAGGTCGCGGGTCGTGATGTGATTCGCACGCGCACCGTGTACGACGGTGAGACGCTGCTCTATCAAGACACGTTCTATAGCCACTACGCACCGGTGTGGGGCGGACCCGCGCGCGCAGCCGTCACGCCCGCGCCCTAATTCGGCAGCGCAGCTCCTAGCCCGCATCACGCGACGACGCTGCGTTAAGCCTCACCCGCGGGGTGAGCACTCGAGATAACGGGCTGACAGGCAAGCCGTTAGACGATCGTGGTGAGAGTGGGCAGCCCAGAAACGTTGGATCGCCTTATCGAGAGCGTCGCACGTGGGGAGCGCGGACTGGCGTCGATCCAGAACGCGAAACTTCGCGAGGCCGTGCGCGTTGCGCTTCGTATGCACAAGTACGCGCCCAGCGGTCTCGACGCGCTTGCGCGAGAACGCATGCGCGACCGCGTTCTCGGGTCGGTGCGACCCCGCCGACCGACACTCGCCGATCGCGCCGCGATCGTGTTCGAGGTGCTCGCGAAGCCCGCTCCATACGCGATGCGCGCGATCGCTGTCGGCGCGCTGTGCATCGCGACCGTCGCTGGAGCGACCGTCGCCGGTGCGGACACACTTCCCGATGATCCGCTCTACTCACTGAAGCTCGCGGGCGAGGATCTGCGTCTCACGCTTGCAGTGAGCGCCGGCGATCGTGCGGCGGTCCAGTTGTCGATCGCGGAGCATCGTCTCGCCGAGGCCGAGGCGCTCGCGACGAGCGGCCGGGACGAGGATGCGCTCGTCGCGTCGAGCATTTACTCACAACAGATCGCGGAGGCCGCTGCCGAGCTTGCCGAGCTCGAGGAGCTGCAACCCGAAGTGGTAGCGCTCGTGGCCCAGCTCGACGATCGTTTCAACGAGCAGCGGTCTCGCGTTCAGCTTCTGGCGACCAAGCTGTCGGCGGACCCGACCACGCTGCGTGCGTCCGAGATCATGGCCGTCGTCGCCGCCCCCACGTTGGCGCCGGGCCTCTTCGGAGTGCAGCGGATCGCCGAGACCGCCGCGGGCGTGGCGGAGGACCTGGCCTCGCAGACGACTTTGCCGGCCGCGCCGCGCGCCAGCCCGCAGCCGCGGGCCTCGCGGATGGCCGAGGTGGTGCACCGCAACGCCGAGCAGGCGCGCGCGGCGGCTGACCGTGCCAAAGCGAAGAGCGCGAAGAACAAGTCGAGTGACAAGCAGCGGTACGACGACTACGGGGAGCGCGACTAGAGCTTCGTTTTCAGCGGGAGCGGTTAGGCGGCAGCGAAGAGCGACGTGACGGGAGCGCGGAGGCGTCCTGACTGCGGGCGCACTCCTCGAGCGAGCGTCTGCGCCCAGCCGGCCCGAACGACGCGCGCTCAGTGAACAGCGGGCCGGCGTAGCCAGCAGCGAGCGAGAGGTGTGCGTCCGCTGTCAGGAGTGCTCCCGTCGTTCAGTCTTGATTCAGGGAACGGCGTAGTAGGTCGAGCGCACTCAGCAATCCGCGGCGGCGACCTTCCACGGGCGAGCCGAAGCGGATCGTCGCGCTTCGCGGGCGGTCGGGTGTCCAGATCTTGAGTTCCGCGCTCTGTTCGCCGTAGGGGACGACCAGACGCACTTCGGGCGGCGGGCTCACCTCACCCAGGAGACGCGTGAGTTCGTCGGCATCGGCCATCGGACGGACGATGCCGCGCGTGTACCAGGACGCGGATCCGGGCGACTCGGCGAGGACGCGCGCAACGTCGCCGGCGGACAGCGATTCGGCCGTCGCGAGATGCCAGCCCCGCTCGCTCAGGCCGCGTCCGATGACAGAACCGAGCGTGTCGTCGTCCGTGCCCCACACGTATTGACCGAGCCGCTCGCGGACGAGTGCCTCCATGCGCGCGATGCGCGCGTCCATCGTCGCGGCGTCAACGTCCTTGTCGGTGATGCGCACGTGGACGCCGTCGTTCTTCGCCTTCGTCACCACGGTCGGCGCGGTCGAACGCACGAGCTCTCCGAGCGCCTCTTCAGCTGTGGATTCGCCGACGCCGAGCATCTTCAGCGTTCGCGAGCGGAGCACGGCCCCGGCGATCAGCGTGGGCTCGACGTGGCGTTCCCACATATAGGTCATCTCGCGCGGCACGCCCGGCATCGCGACGATCCGCTTGCCGCTCCGGCGCACGTCCCAACCTGGTGCGGTGCCGTTCGGGTTCGGGAGCGCGCGCGCCGATGGGATGAGCCAGGCCTGCTTGCGATTCCGTTCCGGCATCGGATTGCCGCGCGCGGCGAACCACTCGCGCAGCTCGCGTTCGAGAACGGGATCGACGACCGGCTCCTCTCCCAGGACGGCCGCGATCGTCTCGCGCGTGAGGTCGTCCTCGGTAGGCCCCAGACCACCTGTGGATATGACAAGGTCCGACCGACCGAGCGCACGGTCCAGCGTCTCGCGGCACCGCGCCGGGTTGTCGCCGACCGTCGAGATATACAGGCAGTCGATGCCGAGATCTGCGAGCCGCGACGCAAGATACTGGGCGTTGGTGTCGACGATCTGGCCGAGGAGCAGCTCGGTGCCGATGGAGAGGATCTCGGCGCGCACTCTCTGACCTCCTCCGCTGCCGCCTGGCACGCCACTTGCACTCGCCACCAACGACAAAGAGAAATCCCAACCCTTCCCTTCCTCACCACGAGACCCCGCCGAGAGGCGGGGTTTTGTGGCTCTAGA
>JALYLT010000152.1 GCA_030774095.1 Chloroflexota bacterium | reverse complement strand
CGCGACCACCGGCGATCGCGCTCCTCGGTCGTGAATCCACTGCGCAGCGCGGGCGACGACGACCAATGCATTGCAACCCCCTCATTGACGGCCTGCGTCGGCGGTCCGAGCATAGTCTCGTATGGCAGGAGTGTTATCCCGTTCTGTGGGACAAGGCGAGGGAGCCGGGATGGGCCGAAATGCCACTTCCGATCGCACGCTCGACTTCCTCATGCTCTTCGACGAGCAGCACCCCGTGCGGTCGGCGACCGAGGTCGCGCGACTGTTGCACATGGCTCGCAGCACGACCTACCGCTACCTGCAGACGCTCCGCTCGTACGGGCTCATCGAAGAGCACGATTCCCGCGGCTATCGACTGGGCTCGCGCATCCTCGAGCTCGCGCGCGCCGCGCGCGCCGGACTCGGGTTGTCCGAGCTCGCGCTGCCTGTCATGCGCCGGGTCTCGGAAGGAACGGGCGAGGCCGTGCTGCTGACGCGGCGCTCGGGCGCGAGTGTCGTCTGCGTCGAACGCGTGGACTCGTCGCCGCACCGCGTGCGTCTGGCGTACGAGCGCGGGCACGTCATGCCGATCCACGCCGGCGCGTCCGCGAAGATCCTGCTTGCCTTTGCCGAGCCGGCGGAGATCGACCGTGCGCTCGACGGTGCGAGCCTGACGCGCTTCACATCTCGGACGGTCACCGATCCCAAGCGCCTGCGCCGTCAGCTTGCGGACATCCGCGTCGCCGGTCACGTGGTCACCGATGGTGAGGTGGACGAAGGCGTCCGGGGTGTCGCCGCTCCGATCTTCGACCCCGAGGGTCGGATCGCCGCGGGTCTGTCCGTCGCTGGCCCGGCCTACCGGATCGACGACGCGCGCGTGGGAGCCCTCGTGCGGGCGGTACGTGAGGGCGCTGCCGAGATCACTACACGGCTGCGGGACCTCGAGGTCTAGGCTCTGGCCCGATGGGCGTGAAGGCGAGTTGGGACGGCCGCTACTTCGAGGACTTCGGAGTTGGCGACGTCTATCGCTCGCGCATCGGCCGCACGATCTCCGACGCGGACAACACCCATTTCACCCTCCTGACCAACAACACGAATCAGATCCACTTCAACGAGAACTACGCGTCGAGGACGGAGTTCGGTCGGACGCTCGTCAACAGCGCGCTTACGCTCGCGATCGTCGCCGGACTCGCGGTCGCGGACACGAGCGAGAACGGCTTCGCGCTTGGCTGGGATCAGATCATGTTGCCGAATCCGCTCTTCGCTGGCGACACGCTCTATGCCGATAGCGAGGTGCTCGAAACCCGGGCTTCGGGCTCCCGGCCGGGTTGGGGCGTGATCAAGGTGCGCCAGCGCGGCATCAAGCAGGATGGGACGGTCGTACTCGTGATGACCCGTTCGTTCATGGTGCCCTCGCGTGCGGCCGCGCCGGCGCGCGCACACTTCCCCGAGCCAAAAGCGAAGTGAGTCGCCCGGCCCTCGACGGGATACGGGTCCTCGCGCTCGAGCAGGCCGTCGCCGGGCCATTCGCGACGCATCTTCTCGCCGACATGGGTGCCGAGGTCATCAAGATCGAGCGGCCCGGCGGCGGAGATCTCGTGCGCTCCTGGGACCACGTCGTGCGAGGCCTGTCATCGGGGTACGTCGCGTTCAATCGTCGCAAGCGCAGCGTGGTGATCGACGGCCAGAGCCACAAGGGACGGGAGGTGCTGGCACGTCTGGTCGCAGGCTGCGATGTCTTTCTCACCAACTTCGCCCCCGGGACCGCCGAGCGGCTGGGCCTGGGCTACGGCGAGCTGGCCACGCGCCATCCCCGGCTCGTGTACGCCAGCCTCTCGGGCTACGGTCTCGATGGGCCCTATCGCGACGCACTCGCCTACGACCTGCTGATCCAGGGCGAGGCTGGCATGATCGCGACGACCGGCTACCCGGACGCGCCGGCGAAAGTGGGACCACCGATCGCCGACATCGCCGCCGGCATGTATGCGGCGCTGGGTATCGCGCTGGCGCTGCTACAGCGCCAGAGCACCGGCCGCGGCCAACTGATAGATGTCTCGATGTTCGACGCGACCCTGTCGTGGCTGGCGTACTTCCCGCACTTCATCTGGCACGGCGGCGAAGAGCCCGGTCGAGCGGGTATGCGCCACCACAACGTGGTCCCCTATGGGCCTTTCCGCGCCCGCGACGGAGTGCTGGTGAATGTCGCGATCGCCAGCCAGCAGCACTGGGAGGCTTTCGCGAGGCTGCTCGGGCGCGACGACTGGCTCGTGGATGCACGGTTCAGCGACAACATCGCTCGGCGTGCCGACCGCGCGGCGCTCGAGCGCTCGGTCGAAGACGAGTTCGCCAAGCTCGACAGCGACACGCTCTTCGGGCGGCTGTCGTCCGCCGGCCTTCCACATGGTCGGGTTCGCTCTATGAGCGAGGTGCTGGACCATCCGCAGGTCGCCGCGCGGAATCTCATACGGATGATCGGCTCCGAGGTCGGAGCGATCCCGACGATCGAGAGCGCGCTGCGCATGTCGGAGAGCCCGGTGGCCGAGGGGCCCCTGCCCTCACTGGGAGGAGACACCCGCGACGTGCTTTCCGGCGCCGGCTACTCGAGCGACGAGATCACGGCACTGGCTCGGGAGGCGGTGGTATGGATTTCGCCGTGAACGCCGAACGCACGACGATCCAGGCCGCCGTGCGCGAGCTGTGCGCGCGGTTCCCGGATGAGTACTGGCGCGCGCTCGACGCGAAGACCGAGTACCCCACCGAGTTCGTAGCGGCGCTCACCCGTGACGGGTGGCTGGGCGCGCTCATCCCGCAGCAGTTCGGAGGCTCGGGACTCGGTCTGCACGATGGCGCGGCCATCCTCGAGACGATCAACGCTTGCGGCGGCAACGCTGCCGCCGCTCACGCTCAGATGTACACGATGGGCAGCCTGCTTCGCCACGGCTCGGAGGAGCAGAAACACGCGTACCTTCCGGCGATCGCGAAGGGCGAGCTGCGCCTTCAGGCATTCGCGGTGACGGAGCCGGACGCGGGCTCGGAGACCACGCGGCTCAAGACGTCCGCGGTCCGCCGCGGGTCCAATTACGTGATCAACGGTCAAAAGGTGTTCATCTCGCGTGCGGAGCACTCCGACCTGATGCTGTTGCTGGCCCGCACCACGCCATACGACGCGCTGGAAGACAAGACACAGGGGCTTTCGCTGTTCATCGTCGACTTGCGCGCCGGCGTCCAGGCGGGGAGCATCGAGATCCGCCCGCTCGCGACGATGATGAACCACCACTCAACGACGATCTTCCTGCACGACCTCGTCGTCGACGCGCGCGATCGCATCGGTGAGGAGGGCCGCGGTTTTCGCTACATCATCGACTCATGGAACGCCGAACGGATCCTCGTGGCGTCCGAGGCGCTTGGTGACGGCAGCTGGTTCGTCGAGCGCGCGGCCCGGTACGCGAGCGAGCGGCGCGTGTTCGGCCGCCCGATCGGCGCGAATCAGGGTGTGCAGTTCCCGATCGCGCAAGCGCATGCGCAGCTGCAGGCCGCAGGACTGCTGCGCGACCAGGCCGCCTGGCTGTTCGATCGAGATGAGAAATGCGGCCCGCAAGCAAACATGGCCAAGCTGCTCGCCTCGCAGGCATCGTGGGCGGCCGCCAATGCGTGCCTGGACGCGTACGGGGGCTACGGCTTCGCACGCGACTTCGACATCGAGCGCAAGTTCCGCGAAACGCGGCTGCTGCTGACCGCGCCCGTCTCGAACAACCTGGTGCTGGCGTACGTCGGCCAGCATGTCCTCGGTATGCCGAGGAGCTACTAGATGGACCTCGCTCGGTCGCTGATGTTCGTGCCCGGGCATCGCGGGCGCATGGTGGAGAAGGCCCTGGCCCTCGCCACCCTCGACGTCGCGCTGCTCGACCTGGAGGACGGCGTGCCACCCGCCGAAAAGGACAACGCGCGCACGCTGCTTGGAGACGTGCTTGCGCGGAGCGGCGGCGACCGACCTCGACGTTTCGTGAGGGTGAACGCTGTCACGAGCGACCGCTTCCGGTCCGACGTTGCCGCCGTGATCGGCCCAGGGTGCCACGGTCTGCTGCTTCCGAAGGTCGAGTCGACCGACCAGCTGCGGGCCGCTGATGGTGTCGTCGCCGCCGAGGAGCGAACGCGCGGCCTCGCGGCGGGCGCGATCGTCGTGATCGTCGCCATCGAGAGCGGGCTTGGGCTGCTGCGCGCACACGAGATCGCATCGGCCTCAGCGCGCGTCGTCGGGCTGATGTTCGGCGGCGAGGACTACGCGAATGACCTTGGCCTTCCGACCGACCGCCAGGGCGAAGCGCGCGAGCTCGTTCACGGCCGCGCCTCGATGATCGTTGCCGCGGCTGCGGCGCGGGTCCAATCCTTCGACGGCGTGTGGCCGACCATCGGGGACGCGGAGGGCCTGCGCCGCGACAGCGTGCAGGCGCGCCGGCTCGGGTTCACCGGCAAGTCCCTGATCCATCCCGGCCAGATCGACATCATCAACGAGGTCTTCACGCCGAGCGAGACCGATCTCGACTACGCGCGCCGCGTCGTCGCCGCGTTCGACGAGGCTCGGGCACGCGGGGACGGGGCGATCGCCTTCGGAGGTCAATTGATCGACCTGCCGATCGTGGAGCGCGCTCGCCGCGTGATCGGCCTGTGGGAGTCGACCCGGTGAGCGTCGTGGGCCTTGCCGCAGCCACGCAGCTCATCCGTGACGGCGACCGTGTCGCGCTGTCCGGCTTTTCGATCACGCGAAACGCCACAGCGGTCGCCCACGAGCTCATCCGCAGGCGCGTGCGTCACCTCACGCTCTCGGCGTGCATCCTCGGCCTCGAGGCGGACCTGCTCGTCGGTGCGGGATGCGTCGACCGTCTGATCTACGGAGGCGGGTCGCTCGATCGGTTTGGTCAGCTCGGGCGGGTCAACGAGGCGGTGGAGCGCGGTCGGGTGGAGGTCGAGTACCTCTCCAGTCTGGCCGTCACCTTCAGGTACCTGGCTGGTTCGCTCGGGCTGCCCTACATGCCGATCCGTTCGCTGTTGGGCTCGGATCTCCTGCCACCGCTGATCGAGTCCGGGATCGCTCGCGTCGAGCCCGACCCCTTCAGCGGCGAACCGCTGGTGCTGCTGCGAGCCCTCGCCCCCGACGTGGCGATCGTGCACGCGCAGATGGCGGATGCGGCGGGCAACGCACGCGTGCTCGGGCCGCGGTGGGACAACGACGAGGCCGTCGCAGCCGCCGACAAGGTCATCGTGATCGCTGAGGAGATCGTGGCCGCCGACGAGATCCGCGCCCAGCCCGAGCTGACGCTGATCCCTTCATTTCGGGTCAGCGCACTGGTGCACCTGCCACACGGCGCCCACCCCACCGCGGTGTTCCGCTCATACGACTACGACAGCGAGCATCTGGCACTGTACGCCGAGGCCTCCCGCACCCA
>JALYLT010000151.1 GCA_030774095.1 Chloroflexota bacterium | reverse complement strand
GCGCCGACGACGCGCGCGAGCTCTGCCCGCGACACGGGCTTCTCGGCCACGAAGAGCACGCTCTCGACCGCGTTGGCGAGCCCCGATCTCATGCCGCGTGTTTTCTCCTGATCAGGATGTCCGCGAACAACTCGCTCTGCTCGAGGTCGATGACGCTGCGCCGGTAGAGGTCGAGCAGCGCGATGAACGTTACGACAGCCCACCCCAGCGTGGGCTTGGTGCTCAGCAGCTCGGTGAACGTGACCTGCTCGCGCTCGGCGACGATGGCCTCGATCTCGGCGGTGCGCTCCTCCACCGAATAGCGCTCGCCCGGAGCGACCACGCCTTCGTCGCGTGGTCGCGACGCGAGCGCGAGCACCTTCGACCACGCGGCCGCGAGCGCCAGGACCTCGCCGCCCCGCGGGGGCAGCTCGGGCGTACCACCTTCGCGGTGGAACCCGCGCTCGCCGCTGCGCAGGCGGTCTCCGAGCGCGCCGGCACGTTCGCGCACGACGGCGTACTCGAGGAGCCGTGCGCGAAGCTCCTCCTCGCTCTCACCCTCGTCGGTCTCCGCGAGCGGCAGGAGCGAGGGCAGTAGGCTGCGTGCCTTCAGCAGGACGAGGCGCGAGGCGAGTGCGAGGAACGCGGACACCTCTTCTGCTGGCAGCGCATCGAGCGCGCGGACACGCGCGAGGTACGCGTCGGCCAGCTCCCCGAGACGCACGGTCAGGATGTCGAGCTTCTTCTCCTCGACCAGCTCGAGCAGGAGATCCAGCGGACCGTCGAAGCCCTCGACAGTGACGTGCGGCCCTTCCGGCCCGAGCATCAGGGCAACGCCTCGTGGTCCGCACGGGCGAGCAGGCGTTCATCCGCGTCGCGCGGCGCCTCATGGTGGCGCGCGATGAGGCGCACCACTCGCGCCGATCTGCCCTCGATCTGCGCCTGCGCCGCGCCACGGCGTGCGTGGTCGAGATAGAGCGCGAACGTCGACTCTCCTCTCGCGAGGCGCTCGCGGAGCCCAGGCGCGACACGGCCGAGCAGCACGCCAGCGACGCGGTGCCAGAGCTTCGTGCGAGCTGGCTTCCCGCGGTCGTGCAGGAGTCCGGCGAGAATCAGATCCTCGTCCGCGCCGAGCTCGCGCAGGACCGCGGCGGTCCGTTCCGCGTGCCGCGTGTCGCCTTCGCGCGCCACGACGAAGCGGACCGTCTGCTGGACGCGCTCCCGCACGTTAGATACCGAGTAGGAGCCTGGCGATGGCCACCGCCGGAGCGAATACGAGAGTCCTGAGAACACCCGGAGCAAGCAGCAGCACGAAGAGCAGCAGGAACGGGCCGTACTGCTGGTAGGTGCGCCACGAGTACTGCTGTCGCGGCGGCAGCAGGCCGTAGACGACGTTCGCGCCATCAAGCGGAGGGATCGGGATCAAGTTGAAGATCGCGAGGATGCAGTTCAGCTGGACGATCGCGAGGAGCACCTCTTCGTAGACGCCACCGCCGATGAGCGAATCCCCCGCGAAGCGGAGCGGAATCGCGCACAACGCGGCAAGCGCGAGGTTGGCGAGCGGCCCGGCGATCGCAACGAACGTGACGCCGAACGCCGAACGCAAACGCGACTCGTTGAACGGCACGGGTTTGCCGTAGCCGAAGCCCGCAAGGACAAGCAGCAGAGTGCCGAAGGGGTCGAGGTGCGCCATCGGGTTGAGGCTCAGGCGACCGAGAAGCCGCGCGGTGTCGTCACCCAGCCGGTGCGCGGCATACGCGTGCATGAACTCATGCACGGTGATGCCAAGGACAAGCGCGATGATCCACGCAACAAATCCGATCGGGTCCTCCGCGGCGTTCTGGACGGGTGACACGAGTCCGCCGCGTATGAACCCGTACGCGAGAAGTACGAGGCCGAGGATGAGCAGCGGATTCATTCCGCCGGGACCGCCAATGCCGCGACGAGCTCCGATCATTCGTTCAGTCTATGGAGGTCAGCGGCTCGCGATGCGGCCGAGGATGAGGCGCCGCGGCGCGACCCGTCGCGCGCTCCACTGGAACGCCGAGCGGATCTCCTCGATCGCGTCCGCATCCGCGGGCTTGCCTGCGATGTGGACCTCCGCATACGGCTGTCCGCGCTCGACGCGGTCGCCGACCTTGGCGTGCAGGACCACGCCGGTCCGCAGATCGATCGAGTCGCCCTTCTTCTCCCGCCCCGCGCCGAGCCGCACCGAGGCTATGCCGACGCGGTCCGCCACGATCGCAGCGACGAAAGCGGTGCGGCGCGCGACAAGGCGTTCCACACGCGGTGCGCGCGGGAGCCGGCCGGGGTCGTCGACCGCGCGCACGTCGCCTCCCTGCGCGGCCACGAGCTCGCGGAGCTTGGCGAGGCCACTCCCATCGGAGAGCGCGCGATCGATCGCCGCGAGCGCGCCCTTCGTGTCGCGCGACTTTCGCCCGCGCACGAGCATCTCCGCACCGGCGAGACGCACGAGCTTCACGAGATCCGCGGGCCCGCGTCCGCGCAGCGTCTCGATCGCCTCGGTGACCTCGAGCGCGTTGCCAACGGCTCGTCCGAGCGGCTGCTCCATGTCGGTGAGCTCGCAGGTGACCGCGAGGCCGTGCGCGACGCCGATCGCGACCATCGCGCGCGCGAGCGCGCGCGCCGACGGGAGATCCTTCATGAACGCGCCGCTACCGACCTTCACGTCGAGTACCACGGCGTGCGCACCGGCGGCGATCTTCTTCGACATGATGCTGGACGCGATGAGCGCCGTCGCGGGCACCGTGCCGGTCGCGTCGCGCAGCGCGTAGAGGAGTCCGTCCGCGGGCGCGAGCTCCTTCGTCTGCCCGGTGACGACGATGCCGATGCGCCCCAGCTGCGCGAGGAACTCGGCCGTCGTGAGATCGACGCGGTAGCCCGTGAACGACTCGAGCTTGTCGAGCGTTCCGCCCGAGAAGCCGAGGCCGCGTCCGCTCATCTTCGCGACGGGAAGACCGCATGCGGCGACGAGCGGCGCGACGACGAGCGTCGTCTTGTCCCCCACTCCGCCGGTGGAGTGCTTGTCGACCACGCGACCGAAGCGCGAGAGGTCGAGACGCTCGCCCGAGCCGACCATGCTCGCGGTCAGCGCCGCGGTCTCCTTCGCATCCATCCCGCGCCACACGACGGCCATCAGGAACGCCGACATCTGGTAGTCGGGAATCTCGCCCTTCGTATAGCCCTGTATGAGGTGGTCGATCTCCTCGGCGGTGAGCTTCCCACCGTCACGCTTGCGCTCGATCAGCTCCACGACCCGCACCACTAGGCGCCGCGTGAGGCCGGGCACGGCATCGCGCATCTCCTTGAGCGAGCGTCTGCGCACAGCGGGCCCGACCACATAGCGCACCGCCCAGAGACGGGCCCGCGTAGCCAGCAGCGAGCGAGAGGAATGCGCGGTGCCGTGAGCGGCCTCACAGCTTGGCTACGACGCCCTTCACCACGGTGCCAAGACGCGCGCCCGCCTTGCTGGCGACGGCGAGGACTTCCTCGTGCGTGATGTGTTGGATCAGGCCAGGGATGCCGGTCGCCATGTCGGTGACGGTCGAGATCGCGAGGATGCGCATCCCCATGTGGCGCGCGACAAGCACTTCCGGAACGGTGCTCATCCCGACCGCGTCGGCACCGAAGCCGCGCAGCATGCGCAGCTCCGCCGGTGTCTCGAAGTTCGGACCTGCGACGGCGACGTACACGCCCTCTTTCAGCTTCGGGTCGACCGAGTGCGCGAGCTTGCGCAGCTCCTCGGTGTACGCGCCGACCATGTCGGGGAACCGCGGGCCAAGCGTGTCATCATTGGGCCCGCGCAGCGGATTCGTCCCCATGAAGTTGATGTGGTCGCTCATGACCATGAGGTCGCCGTTCTGGTATGACGGGTTCAGCCCGCCGCAGGCATTGGTGAGGATGATCGTGTCGATCCCCCACGCCTTGAAGACGCGCACCGGGAACGCGACGTCCTGGATGTCGTAGCCCTCGTAATAGTGAAGCCGTCCCTTCATCACGGCGACGGGCTTCCCCTCGAGCGTGCCCACGACGAGCTCACCCGCGTGGCCCGGTGCGGTGCTGCGGTGCCAGCCCGGGATCGTCGCGTACGGGATCCGGTCGGCGTCGCGCACGTCGTCGGCGAGCGCGCCGAGTCCGCTGCCCAGGACGATGGCGACGACCGGCTGGTACTTCGTCTTCGCTCGGATCGCCTCGACCGCCGCCATCGCGTCGCTCATGTCCCCGGCTCCTTCAGGATCTTCTCGCGGAGCAGTGAAAGGAACGGGCGCGCGTGCGAGGTGCGCACGAACTTCGCGACGGTCTCGGAGCGCCGGACGGCGATCCGATCACCCGAGCGCAGATCGTGCTCCTCCTGACCGTCGATCGAGATCCGCGCGGGATCCTGGACCTCGAGCTCGATGCGCTGGTCCGGATCGAACGCGACGGCGTTCCCGAACGACAGATGCGGCGCGATCGGCACGAGCATGATCGCCTGCGAGCTCGGGAGGATGAGCGGGCCGCCGACGGAGAACCCGTAGGCCGTGCTGCCCGTCGCCGTCGCGACGATGACGCCGTCGGCCCAGTAGACGATGAGCGGCTCGCCGTCCACGCGGACCGCGACGTGGATCGATCGCACCGCGGCGCCGCGCGCGACCACCACGTCGTTGAGTGCGAGGAAGCGCATCTCGTTCCCCTCGCGCGAGAGGCGCGCGTCGAGCAGCGTTCGCTCCTCGACCTTGTGCCGGCCGGCCGCGACATCGGCGATCGCCGAGTCGAGGTCGTCGATCGTGATCGTCGTGAGGAAGCCAAGGCGCCCGAGGTTCACCCCGAGCAGCGGGATGCCGAACGGTGACATGGCGCGCGCCGCGCGGAGCATCGTCCCGTCGCCACCGAGGATGCACGCGATCGTCGCGCCTTTCGCACCCGCCCCCGCTGTCGGTGTGTCGAGGTGAACGTCGACGACCTCGTGTCCTGCGGCGCGCATGCGCTGCGCGGCATCGCGCGCTTGCCGCACGGCGTCGGACCGGTCCGGTCGGACGCACAGGGCGACCTTCATGCGGCCGCCCGGTCCGCGGCGGTGCGCAGCTCACCAGTGACGAGACCCGGGTCGCCTTTCACCGCGTGCACGAAGATCTCGCGATTGCCCTCACGCCCCGCGACGCGCGAAGCGGCGACGGCGATGACGCCTGCGCCCTCGCGCGCGAAGTGCTCCGCGACGGCGACCACCGCATCGGCGCGCGTTTTGTCGTCGCGGACGATGCCACCCTTCTCCACCGCCTCGCGACCGGCCTCGAACTGCGGCTTCACGAGGGCGATGACGGCACCGCTTTCACTCAGATGACGAAACGAGGGCGGCAGGGCCACGCGCAGCGAGATGAACGACAGATCGGCCACGATGAGGTCGACCGGCTCTGGCAGCTCGAAGCCTTCACGGGCATTGATGCCCTCCA
>JALYLT010000150.1 GCA_030774095.1 Chloroflexota bacterium | reverse complement strand
CGGCTGGCTAGGCCGGTCCCCCGGCTGGGCGCAGATGCTCGCTCGAGGAGCGCCGCACCCGCCGTCTGTCGGGCCGCCGTCCGACGCACGCCTACAGCGTGCAGACTTTGTCTGAGGTGAAGAAACGGGTTCTCATCGGCACGTGCTCGTGGACGGATCCAACTCTTCTTGAATCTGGTTGGTATCCCGAGAAGGTCGCGAAGAAGGCCGACGAGCGCCTCCGCTTCTACGCCGAACGCTTCTCACTCGTCGAGAACGACGCGTCGTACTACGCGCTGCCCGATCAGAAGCAGGCGCAGCTCTGGCTCGAGCGTACGCCCGAAGACTTCACGATGAACTTCAAGGCGTTCGCCACGATCACGACGCATCCGACCGACCCCAAGCGCCTGCCGAAAGAGCTACGAGAAACCCTGCCCGAGGAGATCCGCGAGAAGCGGCGCGTGTACCCGAAGGACCTGCCGAAGGAGATCATCGACGAGATCCACGCGCGGTTCTGGGTCGCGCTGGAGCCGCTGCGCAAGGCGGGGAAGCTCGGCGCGATCCTGCTCCAATACCCGGACTGGTTCACGATCACCGGGAACAACAAGAGCGAGATCCTCCGCGCGCGCGAGCTGCTGCCGGACGACCGACTCGCCGTCGAGTTCCGCAACCGTCTGTGGATGGAGGAGCGCAACCGGGACGAGACGCTCGCGTTCCTGCGCGACAACGGCCTCAGTTACGTCGCAGTGGACGAACCACAGGGCTTCCCGTCGAGCATCCCGCCGGTGGACGCGGTCACCGCGCCGCTCGCCGTCGTCCGCTTCCACGGTCGCAACGCCGAGAACTGGAAGAAACCCGGCCTCACGGCCGCCGAGCGCTTCGACTACTCCTATGAGAAGAGCGAGCTCGAGGAGTGGCTACCGAAAATCAAGCGGATGGAGGAGGCGTCCGAGGAGATCCACCTGCTGATGAACAACTGCTACGGCGACAAAGCCGTGAACAACGCGCGTGATCTGTCGGAGCTGCTTGCGGGACAGCGCTCGTGATGCGCTGGCTGGGACTTCTGACCATCGCGGTCGCGCTCGCGTGCGGCACACCCGAACCGTTCCCGGGATACGTCCGCCCCAGCGAGGATGTGCGCGCGGCCACAGTTCATGTCGTCGAGGGCTACTACACCGCGCGATCGCGGGCCGCGGCCGCCCGCGATGCGACCGACCTGTTCAGCGTCTACCCAGCCATCGCGAAAGACGAAGATCGCTCGAAGGGGATCAACGCAGACGGGTTTCTCATGGAGCGGATGCGCATCAGCGACATCGTGACGCTGGATGCCGACCTAGAGGAGCGAGATCCGATTCTCGTACTCGTCCGTGGCGAGGACGCCGTCGTGCTGGTCCATGGCATGGAGACCTGGCACTACAGGCACGGGGCGCCTGGTCGTGGTGAGTTCTTTACGCGGCTGGATCTCCAGCGCGGCGCGAGCGGGTGGGGACTCCAGCGGATCGACGAACAGTTGTTGGGTGAGCCGAGGCCAAGAACGCCCGCGCCGTGAGGCCTAGAGGGAGCGAAGCCAGAAGTTCGGGTCGTCCTTGAACGCGTGCGACCGGATGGGTTCCCGGCGCTCCGAACGCGTCCTGCGAGCGTTGGAGCGCAGCGAGGCGAAGCGGTCCGCGAATACGGCCCACCAGCGGAGCTGCGGCTGCGTTCGGAGTGTCGTCGTTCGGAGCGCCATTTGGGTCCCCTCCCGTGCGTTTCTTCTGAGCACGGTGTACCGCTCTGAAGATCGCTTGGACGCTCTCCGCATCGCGCATTTCGCGCCAATCCGATGACAGCGGTACCGTAGCCCGCGGTGCCAAACCGACCGCTCTCGGACTTCCACCCGCACGATCGGCTCGCGAGTGTGCCCCACACAACACGCCGTTTCGCCTGCCGGTCCGCGTTGGCGCTGTCTCCGGACGCGCGGACGCTCGCGGTCGTGTCCGATCAGGGCGCGGGCACGTACGATGCCTGGACGCTTCCCGCGACCGGCGGGACCGCGCAGCGCGCGGTGAGCGTCCCCGAGCACGCCGTCCGCAGCCTGTGCTGGAGCGCGAGCGGCGAGCTGCTGGCCGCGGCCGATCGCGGCGGCACCGAGCTGCACCAGCTCTACGTCCGCCATCCCGATGGCCCGGTCGCGCCGGTGTCCGTCGATCCCGCGGGCAAGGTGCAGCGACTGCTCTCGTGGAACGCGGCCTCGCCCGATGGACGGCGCGTCGCGTTCTCGAGCAACGCGCGCGCCGCGACGGATATGGACATCGTGATCGCGGATCTCGATACGGGCTCGGAGCGGCAGCTCCTCACCGGCGCGGCGTGGCACGTCGCCGGCGGGTGGTCTCCGGACGGCGCTCGTCTGCTTGTGATGCGGGTGCTCGACAACACGACGCAGGAGCTGCTCGTCGTGGATCCGCTCACCGGCGATGCCCGCGAGATCACGCCTCACGACGAGAACGTGCAGCACATCCCAGCGGGATGGCTTAGCGATGGACGCGTGCTCGAGATCACGGACCAGGGCAGCGATCATCTCTGGCTTGCAGCGCTCGATCCCGCGACCGGGAAACGCGACATCGTCGACCATCCGACATGGGATGTCGAGCTCGCCGCGTCGTCGATCGACGGAGATGTGCAGATCTGGTCGGTGAACGAAGACGGGTATTCGCGGCTGCGCTGGCGGCAGGGCGGCGACGCCGTGAAAGAGCGCGATCTGCGCGGCGTCTGCGAGGACCTGGTACTGAGCGCCGACGGAACGCGCGCGGCCTTCGTGCGAATCTCCGCGACCGAGCCGTGGCAGGTGTGGACGCTCGACATCGCCACCGGCGACGCGCGTGTCGCGCTCACCACGACGTTCGGCGTGCCGGCCGAAGAGCTCGTCGCGCCGGAGCTCATTCGCATCCCGGCGACGGACGGCGAGATCCCGTGCTTCGTGTATCGCCCGCGTGACGCGCGCGGACCTGTGCCTGCGGTGCTGTATCCGCATGGTGGCCCCGAGGGTCAATCGCGACCCGCGTTCTCCGCCCACCTCACGCACCTCGCGGCGCTGGTGCATAACGGGATGGCGCTTGTCGTGCCGAACATCCACGGCTCGACGGGCTACGGTCGCGCATGGCAGGCCGCGATCCACAAGGACTGGGGCGGGATCGACCTGCGCGACCTGCGCGCGGTCTCCGAATGGATGACGAAGCAGACGGACTTCGATCAGAAGCGGCTCGCCGTCTACGGAGGCTCGTACGGCGGCTTCGCGACGCTCATGTGTGTCACGCGCATTCCCGACCTGTGGCGCTGCGCGGTCGATGTGTTCGGGGTCGCGAACCTCATCACCATGATCGAGAACGCGCAACCGAACTGGCGCCGCTTTCTCGCGCGCTGGATCGGCGACGTCGAACGGGACCGAGAGAAGCTCGTGGAACGCTCACCGATCACGCACATCGAGAACGTGCGTTGCCCGATACTGATCCTCCAGGGCGAGAACGACCCGCGCGTCCCGCAGGAGGAATCCGATCAGGTCGTCGAGCGCCTGCGCGCGCTGGGCCGTCGCGTCGAGTACGTCGTGTATCCGGGCGAGGGTCACGGCTTCACCAAACGCGCGAACGCCGAGGACGCTTACAGCCGGATCGTGAAGTTCCTGACGCGAGAGCTGCTTGAGACCTGATGAGGCGATCGGCGCGACTCTTCTTCGGTGTTTCGGCGCTAGGTGCTGTATGCGTCATCGCTGTCGTAGTCGGCTTGATGCTCGGGCCGACGCCGCTGCCTGGCCAGTTGAATGAGATCGGTCTCGTTCGTCTCGAGACACTCGGGCCGAACCAGATCGTCCGTCTGAGAGTGAAAGAGCTATCCGGACTTGATCGCATCGCGAATGCGGAACGCGAGCGCGGGCACATGAGTCTCTGGGGTCCGCGGTCACGCCCTGCGGGCATGCCCATCTTTGTCGTGCGCCGCGGAGACGACGGCGTCCATGCCTACCTTGGGGTCGACCCGAGGACTGGGTGCGAGTTGGAAGACAAGACGTATGGCAGCGGTGCGGGAGACGCGAACGCGTTCGTAGATATGTGTCACGGGACGGCTTACGATCTTGGCGGCCGGCCAACGAGTGGTCCCGGCACATGGTTCCTTGACGAGCTCGTGCTCCACACCCGCTCAGGGATCCTCTATGCCGAACTCCACAAGGTCATCGCCGGCAAGGTGGCTGTGCGCTACTGAGGGCGGAGCGTGCTCCCGAGGAGCACGCCGTTGGCCCAGTAGAAGCCCGTCGTGCCCGCCGGCAGGATGTCGTACGTCGCGCCGCCCGCGTAAGTAACGCGCTCGACGCTCGCGATGCGCGCGCCATCCAGCGTGTCGCCGGCGGCGAGGTCGCCGACGCGGCGTCCGTCCGCAGTCGGGTGGCCGGGCGAGACGTAGATGAGGCGCCCGTCGTCGAGCGCGACGCGGACAACGATGTGCGTCGCGGGCACCGGCGTGTTGCCGACGGCGATGAGCGGCACCGCGATCCGGCCGCCCAACGCGTCGACCGTCCATACGACGTCGCCGATGCGCAGGTCTTGCACGACGATCTCACCAGCCGGCGTCGCGATCCGCGTGCCGAGGGCGAGACAGATCGGACACTGCGGCGGTCCGGCCTGCTGACGGGTCAGGACGCTCACGCTTCCGTCCGCGAGGACGCGGCCCTCGACGCGCTCGCCGCCGCCGACGTTCCTCATCGCCAGGTACGTGAAGCCCCAGACGTTGTTCGTGGTCGGCTGGAGCTGCAAGACGTTCAGCGTCTTCCACTCGCGGTAGATCGCGAGCTGCTGGTCCGCTGTATACGGTGGCGCCGACGACAACTTGAGATGCGCGACGATCGCGGCGAAGGCGTCGGCGTCCTTCTGTATCTCGGGCAGCTTCTCCTGCGCGCGCTGGCCCTCGTCGCCACGCCCGACCGGGAAGAAGTCCGGGTCGCAGAACCACGGCCGGCCTAGTTGATCCATGACCGCGTATTTGAGCTGCGGCAGGGTGAGCGCCTGCGGCGAGGGCGTCGGCGACGGGGTGGGCGACGCGGCGCCGCCGCCACACGCGGCGAGGGTCAATGTCAGAACGAGCGCTGTCAGACGCACACCCTTCCGACGCTCGGGGCTGGCCGGTGGTTCCATGGCTACGACTTCACGGGCCGTCGCCGACGCACGTAACGGGTCGCGTAGACCTGCTCGCCGAGCGACAGGATCTTGTTGTCGACCCACGGCGTCGTGAGCATCACACGCTGCGCCTCGTCCCACGAGAGGACGCCCGGCGGCAGATGGTCCTTCTTCCAGACCACGACCCAGATCGAGCCGTCGGGGTGCGCGACCCGGACGAGCTCGCGCGCCAGCTTCGGTGGGTCGACGTCTTCGAGGGAAAAGCAGAGCACGAGGCCGTAGCGTCCGTCGCGCGCGCCGAGCGGCAGTTTCAGTGGAGC
>JALYLT010000149.1 GCA_030774095.1 Chloroflexota bacterium | reverse complement strand
CGCTGGCGCGGGCTGGGCGAGCCGGTTCTCCGAGCTGCAGCTCCGCCGCGCGATCCTGATCCTGCTGACCGCGATCGGCTTCGCTTTGATGATCGAGACCTTCGTGCCGATCGCCGGCTCAGGGTTCCTCCCGGGCGATCAGGTGATCCGCATGTTCGTTGGGTTGCTGTTCGGAGCAGGCATCGGGTTGTTCAGCAGTCTTCTCGGAGTCGCCGGCGGCGAGGTGATCATCCCCACGCTGGTCTTCGCATTCGGCGTCGATATCAAGGTCGCCGGCACGGCGAGCCTTCTCATCAGCCTGCCCACGGTCCTCGCGGGCATCGCTCGTTATGGTCGACGAGGGGACTATGCCGACCGACAAGCGCTGGGCGGGACGGTCTTGCCCATGTCTCTCGGGTCAGTGCTTGGAGCGCTCGCCGGTGGCCTCGCCGTCGGGCTTGTCCCGGCGGGTGTCCTCAAGGTCGGTCTTGGTGTGATCCTCATCTGGTCGGCACAGCGGATCTTCAGCGGGGGTCATGACCCGGCTACGCCGGATAAACCGCGACCTCCGCTGCCTTGAGGCTAACCCACACCTCGCCGCCTTCGGCAAGATGCAGCTCCTGGACTGCGGCCGGAGTGACCTCCGCGACCATCCGCGGCGCGCCGCTGACGGTCACGCGCACCCGGTCCCCCTGCTGGTCGAGCGCGGTGATCCGCCCGGACCAGACGTTGCGCGGGGTGCCCTCAGGCTGCGATCGATAAAGCGCGACGTTGCGCGGGTGGATCACGGCGAAGACGTCGCCGTCCGCACCGTCCATGGCCGTGAGCGTGCCCCCTCCCTCGATCGCGATGTGACCGCCGCTGGCGTGCCCGCGCATGAGGTTCACGCCGACGAGATCCGCGACGTAGCGCGACCGCGGCCGTCGCGTGACCTCAGTGGCCGTCCCGGACTGAAGGATCCGTCCACCTTCGAGGATGACGAGCCGGTCTGCCAGCGCGATGGCTTCCAGCGGATCGTGGGTCACGAGGATCCGCACGCCCTCGAACTGAGCAAGGTCTCGTTTGAGATCGCGCCGTACGTTGACGCGCGCCGATGCATCGAGAGCGGCGAGTGGCTCATCGAGCAACAGAAGCCGCGGGTCGGTGGCCAAGGCACGCGCGAGCGCGACGCGCTGTGCCTGACCGCCGGACAGGGTGCTCGGCCGCGCGTCGGCGTAGGCCGTGAGCTCCATCCGCTCTAGCCACCTACGCGCGACGGCGCGTGCCGCGCCGCCGCGCCCGCGCGCGTGCAGGCCGAACGCGATGTTGTCGATCACCGTCAGATGCGGGAACAACAGGTAGCTCTGGAACACGACGCCGATGGGCCGGCGCTCGGTCGGAACGTACGTGCGCGTCGCGGTGCTCTCGAGGACGACGCCGTCGAGTTCGACGGTTCCCTTGTCGATCCGGGTCAGGCCCGCGATCGCGCGCAGGAGCGTGGTCTTGCCCGCTCCGTTCGGACCAAGGATCGCGACGACCTCGCCTGCCTCCGCCTGGAGCGCGACTGCCAGGTCGAGTGTGCCGAGTCGGAGCTGGATGTCGGCGCGAAGCATCAGTCGAGGCGCAGGTAGCGGTCACGCAGCGCGACGAGGACCGCCAACGACACGAGAAGAAGCACGAGGCTGAGGACGATCGCCACTTCCGGTCGCGTCTCCATGGCGATGTACACGGCGAGCGGGAGCGTCTGCGTGACGCCGGGGAGATTTCCGGCGAATGTGATCGTCGCGCCGAACTCGCCGAGCGCGCGCGCCCAGCAAAGGACGGCGCCCGCGAAGAGCGATGGAGCGACGAGTGGCAGCGTCACCTGTCGGAAGATCCGCCACTGGCTCGCGCCAAGCGTGCGCGCCGCTTCCTCGTAGCGGTGATCGACCGAGCGGATACCCGCTTCGACCGTCAGCACGAGAAAAGGCATCGATACGAAAGTGGCCGCCATCACCGTAGCGGCGGTGGTGAACGGGATGCGTAGCCCGAAGCCCGCGTCGAGCCATTCGCCGACGAGACCGCGGCGTCCGAATGCGACGAGCAGCGCGACGCCGCCCACGACCGGCGGAAGGACCATCGGAAGTGTCGTGAGCGCACGGACGACGTTGCGCCCGGGGAACGCGACGCGCGCGTAGATCCATGCGAGCGGAACCCCGAGCAGCAGGCCGAGCGCCGTGGCGGCGATCGAAACGACCAGCGAGAGTCGGAGCGCAGCGAGCGCCTCAGGCGTGAACAGATCGCTCGCCGCGCTCTGCCACGACACGCGATAGATCAGGCCGGCCAGGGGTAGCGCAAAGAACGCGACGCCGATCGCCGCAAGCGCCGCGATCGCGAGCGGTGGTCGCGCCCCTCTCACGGTTTCGAGAAGCCGAACTCCGCGAGCAGCTGTTGGCCCTCGTCCGAGAGGAGGTAGTCGATGTACGCCATGGCGAGGCGTGGGTTCTTCGACCCCTTCACGACCGCGATCGGGTACCGGGCGATGACCTGATGCTGTTCGGGAATGTCCACGCCGGTCACGCGAATGCCGGCAGACTTCACGTCGGTCACGTAGACGATGCCCGCGTCGGCCTCGCCAAGCGTCACCTTGTTGAGCACCGCGCGGACGTCGACCTCCTGGCTCGCCACCTTGATGGTGACGCCGGCCTTCTGGAGCGATTCCAGAGCGTATTTGCCCGCCGGCACCGTCGGTGCTGCGAGCACGACGATGAGTCCAGGCTTCGCAAGATCGGCGAGGGTCGTGATCCCCTTGGGGTTTCCGGCCGCGACCGCGATCTGCAGCCGGTTACTGACGAAGAACGCCGGCGCGCCGTCGTTGAGCTTCGCGTCGACGATCTTCTGCATGTTCGTGTCGTCCGCCGATGCGAACGCGTCGGCCGGCGCGAGGTTGATGATCTGCGTCGCGAGCGTGGACGAAGACCCGAAGTTGAACGTGAAGTCAGTACCCGGGTTCTTGACCTTGAGCTGGTCACCCGCCTTCTTGAAGGCATCCGTGAGTGACGAACCGGCGAACACAGTGATGCTCCCAGCGAGCGGCACCGCCGTGGCTGACAGCGAAGCGGTCGGCGCGATCGTGGGCGCCGATGCCGCGGGGCTCGCGCCACCGCAGGCGGCCGCCACGAAGACGAGCGCGCTGGCTATTGCGAACAGGCGATACATGGTGACCCTCCCCGGACCGCTTCGCTTACTCCGCGGCAGCACCGCGGCTGATCTCGACGACGACGTTCGTGGCCTTGACAACGCAGACGACCGGCATACCCGGCCGGAACGCAAGCTCCTCGGCTGCCTCTGCCGTCATGAGGCTGACGAGGCGGAATTGACCGGCCTGAACTTCGACCACCGCGGCGACGCGATCGCGCTCCACTTTGGTCACGAATCCCGGGAACCGGTTTCGCGCGGATTGGGCGACGATCGGGCGCTCGCGTTTCACCTGACGGCGCTCGGCCTGCAGGCGGCGGATCTCCGACATTGCGACGAGCCGCTGGCCGCCTTTCGTGCGGCTGACTTTCAGGCGGCCGGAGGACTCCCAGCGGCGAAGGGTGTCGATGGACACGCCTAGCACTTCGGCCGCCTCTCCAACGCGGATCGCCGATTGCCTAGGTGTTTTTGCTGCAGATGGCATGAATGCCTAGGTATAGCACAAGGGGCTCGAGCTCCGACCCGCTCGAATCCAACTGCTGCGTCTCCTGCAGATCCCGTTCGTGCCGATAGGGCCGCACGTTAACGAAGAGAGATTCGCTTCTCCGGCGCGGGCCAAGGGCGGCAAAGACGTCTTTGGCGGCTAGAGTGAAAGCCCAGTGAACGGCCGCATCAACGTGCTCATCGTCGACGACCATCTCGCCGTCGCGGAGAGCCTCCAGGCACTTCTCTCTCGCGAGGCCGATCTGGACATTGGCGAGGTCGCGACGGACGGCGCCGCCGCGCTGCGCCTCGCCGCCGAGCGAACGCCGCAGGTCGTGCTGATGGATCAGAACCTGTCGGGCGAGTCCGGCGTCGCCGTCGCGTCGGCGATCATCGCGGCTCATCCCGGGACGGCGGTGGTGATGCTCAGCGGCGCGATGAGTCAGGACGAGCTCGTCGCCGCGGTCGAGGTCGGCGTGTCCGGCTACCTGTTGAAGACGACGCCCGCGGTCGAGATCGTGCGGGCGATCCGGCGCGCCGCGGCAGGCGAGATCCTTCTCCCTCCGGACGAGCTGGCGTCGCTCCTACGCCTCGGGCGAGAGCGCTCGCGTCAGCGAGACGAGCGCCAGCGCAACCTCCCGCAGCTCACGCGTCGCGAGCGTGAGGTCCTCGTTCTGATGGCTGCTGCGGCCGACGCCGATCGCATCGCGGCCGAGCTCAAGATCAGCGTGAACACCGCGCGTGGCTACATCCAGAACATCCTCGAGAAGGTCGGCGCGCACTCCCGGCTCGAGGCGGTCGTTCGCGCGATGGAGCTCGGCCTGCTGGACGCCTCGGTACCACTACAGCCGTAGGGTGGGGCACCCCCGCCGATAGCGCGCATCAGGACCGTGCGTTCAGCACTTCTTCGGATCCGTAGCGGCCGATAGGTTTCTCACATGACCGATCGCAGGGCGCACCCGCTCATCCAGGCCCTCGTCCCCGTTGTCTCGGTGTACGCGCTCGTCATTCCCCTCGCGTTCGGGCTCCTCGGCCCCGCCCTCGGGATCGTTCCCGCTTCCTCGATCTTGATCGCGGCCTGGCTGCGAGGGAGGCGTGCCGCGATGCTGGCCGCCGCTTTCGCCGTGGTCGTCAACACGCTCCTCTATGTCTCGGCCGGCGACGACCTCGACGTCGCGATCCGCACGTCGGCACTTTGCGCGGGATTCTTTCTCGCCATCGGCATGCTCATTTCGCGCATTCGGGCCGACAAGGCCCGTGCCGAACGGCTCACGATGTTCGATCGTCTGACCAATCTGCCTCGTCGCGACCTCTTCGACGAACGGGTCGAGAAGATGCTGAGGGCGGGCGAACGCGCTCACGTCGCTCTTGTCGACCTGGTCGGACTCCGCATGTTGAACGAGAGCTTCGGTCACGATGTCGGTGACCAGGTCATCCGAGAGATCGCTCGACGTCTCGCCGCGACCTTCAAACACGACCAGGTTGCTCGACTCGGCACCGATGAGTTCGCGGTGCTCACGCAAGCCGTGGGCACGGACGAGGTATTGGCCGCGCGCGTTCTCGATACTTTCCGCGCACCGTTCCTCATCGGCGGCAGCCTGCTGACCGTCGAAGGCCTCGTTGGTATCGCGCGTTCGCCCGAGCACGGCGAGACGAGCGCGATGCTGAGGAGCGCGGCCGCATCCGCGGCGAGCTCCATCCGCCATCTCGCAGGCGGGTGGGCCGCGGCATCCGAGACGCACTCGCGTGACACCGCGGCGCGGCTGCGGACGCTCGGCGAGCTACGGCAAGCACTCGAACGTGGCGAGCTGCGTCTGCACTACCAGCCACTGCTCGACCTGACGAGCCGCAGGGTCCTCGGCTTCGAAGCCCTGATGCGCTGGCAACGGAACGGCGAG
>JALYLT010000148.1 GCA_030774095.1 Chloroflexota bacterium | reverse complement strand
CCAGGAAGGCGCGGCCGCTGTCGCGTGGGTCGCGATCGGCTACGTGCTGTTCGGCGCACTGCTGACGAACGGCAGTCCGAACTGGCCGCTCGCAGCGCTCGCCCTTGCTCTGATGCCGCTCGTGCCACGGCCGAACGGCTCGCTCGGTCTGGGTCTGCTGATCGCATCGCTCGCCGCTGTCGTCGCACGAGTGCTCATCGGCCTGTTCGTCTGAGCCATGCCAGCGCATAGCATCTTCTTGTGACCACGCGGCCGACGATCCGTTCGGTGAACGGGCTCGTGGCGACCGACAACCATCTCGCGACCGCAGCGGGCATCGCCGTGCTTCGCGACGGCGGGAGCGCCGTCGACGCCGCGGTCGCGGCCGCGGCGGTCTGCACCGTGACGCAGCCGCACCGCACTGGGATCGGTGGCGATCTCTTCGCGCTCGTCTATGACGCGCGCACACGCGAGGTGCAGGCGTACAACGGGTCCGGCGCGGCACCGGGCTCGCTCGACCGCGAAGCGTTCCCGAATGGCTATCCGAAGGGCGGGCCGCGCGTCGCAACGGTGCCAGGTGTGCTCGCCGCGTTCTCCGACCTCATGGACGACCACGGCCGCCTCGGACTCGAGCGCGTCCTCGCGCCGGCGATCCAGTACGCGGAGGAAGGATTCCCGGTGAGCGACGGCCTCGCCGAAGGATTCGTCGACAGCGGTGGGCGGCTGGACGAGGAATGCGCGCTTGTCTTCGGTCCGGTCGGTCGCTTCCCGCGAGCCGGCGAGATCCTGCAGCAGACCGATCTCGCGCAGACGCTCCGCGAGGTCGTCGCGCACGGAACCGCCGCGTTCTACGGCGGCGATCTCGGCGCGCGTTTCGCCGACGGCCTCGCGACGATGGGCGGGCACATCACGCTCGCCGACCTCGCCGCCCACGCGACGCATCGACCCGAGCCGATGGCCGTCACGTATCGCGGGCTGCGCATCTTCGGACAGCCACCGGTCTCGCAGGGCCACATCCTGCTGGAGGAGCTCGCGATCGCCGAGGGCCTCGATATGAAGGAGTACCCGTGGGGCAGCGCCGACCTCGTCCATCAGATGGTCGAGATCAAGAAGATGGCGTTCGCGGATCGCGACGCCTATGCGGGCGATCCGAAGCACGTGGGTTTCGAGGTCGAGCGCCTCTTCGACCGGCCGTTCGTGGCCGCCCGCCGCCGCGCGATACCGGCCAGGGCGAGCGAGCGCGCCGACGCCGGGGCGCTCGCGGCGCTCGCGACGGACACCACGTACATGGCGATCGTCGATCGCGACGGCAACGCGGTCTCGCTCATCGAGAGCGTCTTTAGCGAGTTCGGCTCGGCGTCAATGGTCCCGGGCACCGGGATCCTGCTCAATGACCGGCTCACCGGCTTCTCGCTGGACGCGGCGTCACCGAACGTGCTCGCGCCCGGCAAGCGGCCCGTCCACACCCTGAACACGGTCATCGCTCTCGGCGGCGTGACGCCACGCCTGGTATTCGGCACTCCGGGACGCCACGCCCAGGTGCAGACGAACTTCCAGCTCGCGGTCGCGCTCATCGATCACGCCATGGACGTCCAGCAGGCGATCGAGGAGCCGCGGTGGTACCACGAGTCAGGCCGCGCGCTCAAGATCGAGAGCCGTTTCGCGCAACAGACTCGCAAGGGTCTAACGGGGAAGGGTCACGAGGTCACGCTCGTCGGCGACTGGGCCGAGGTGACCGGTGGCGCGCAGGCCATCGCGATCGACGAGAACGGCGTATTCAGTGGTGGCGCGGATCCTCGCCGCGAGGGCAACGCGGCCGGCTACTAGCCGTTGCGCTCCCTGATCCCGCTCCTCTACGCCGCGCTCGCGGTCGCCTCGGCGTGCGAGGCGCTGCCGCCGTCGCCCGATCCGGTCGCGAAGGCGTACGCCGAAGCGTGGACGAAGGGGCACTACCAGGAGATGTGGGATCTCCTCACCGACGAGTCGCGCGCTCGCGTCGGGACAGAAGGGTTCATCGACCGGTTGCCGCGCATCGCCGAGGAGATGACGCTCCGCTCGCTCGACGCGACGACCGGACCAGCGACGCGCGAGAGACTGCCGAACGGCTCGCCCGATCCGCGGAACGCGACGATCCCGCTCGAGGTGACGTTCCACACGACACGCGTTGGGGAAGTAAGGCGCACCACGACGCTCTCGCTCGTGATGGTCGGCGAGAAGGACAAGGCCACCTGGCGGATCTCGTGGACTCCGGAGGCCGTCCTGCCAAAGCTGTCAGCTGGCCGGCTCGTGCGGATGACGCGCGTCGCGACCTCGCGAGGTCGGATCATCGCGCGCGAGGGGACCGAGCTCGCGACGTTCGTCGACGGCGCGATCGTTGGGGTGGTTCCCGGACAGGTGCGCTCGGAAGATGGGCTCGCGACGAGCCTGGCGCCGATCCTCGGCCTGCGACCAGAGGAGATCAAGGCCAAGCTCCATCAATCGTGGGTGCGGCCCGACACGTACGTGCCGATCCGAAATCTCGCTGGCGCGTCGCTGACCGCGGCGCGTCCGGCGCTGAACGTGATCGAGGGCGTCCAACTGCAAGCGACCCGCGTTCGCAGCTACCCGACAGGACTCGCGTCACAGACGCTGGGATATCTCGCCGAGGCGAGTGACGTGGAAGCGCAGAAGCGCGCCGCACGCGGCGTGCAGGCGGGCGATCTGATCGGCAAGACCAACAGCGGTCTCGAGGACACGCTCGACGACGTGCTCGGCGGCACGTACGGCTGGCGGCTCACGATCATCGAGCTGAACGGCGACGTCGCCGAGGTGCTCGGCGAGACCGCCCCGGTGCCGGGCATGGATGTCGTCCTCTCGCTCGATCCGGCGCTCCAGCTCGCGGCCGAGAACGCGCTGGGCGATCGCAAGGGCGCCCTCGTCGCGGAAGATCCATGGACCGGCGAGATCCTCGCGATGGCGAGCCGGCCGACGTTCGACCTGAACGCGTTCGCGAACGGCGACGCGCTCAACATCGCGCGCTTCTCTGCCGACGCGCGCAAACCGCTCTTCAACCGCGCGACCTTCGGCCAGTATCCGACCGGCTCGTCGTTCAAGCCGATCACCGCGGCCGCGGCGATGAAAGAGGGCCTTTACAAGGCGGGCGACCGCATCGACTGTCCGGCGCGGTGGACCGGTTACGGGGAGCAGTGGGCGCAACTGAATCACGAGACCGGCAACCTCGGGCTCATCGACCTCCGCACCGCACTCGCGCGCTCTTGCAACACGTTCTTCTACGAGCTCGGGAAGCGTCTCAACGACCGGAACACCGATCTCTTGCCGACCGCGGCGAAGAGCTTCGGACTTGGGAAGGCGACGGACATCGATTACGTGCTCGAGGCCGAGGGGATCGTGCCGAGCCCGGCCTGGAAGACGCAGTACTTCGCGAACCCGGCGGACAAGACCTGGAACCCCGGCGACGCCACGAACCTGGCGATCGGGCAAGGCTTCCTCCTGGCAACGCCGCTGCAGATGGCGAACTACGCCGCGGCGCTCGCGAACGACGGGATCGTGTGGAAGCCGCGGCTCGTGCTCGAGTTCCGCGACCGGTCCGGCACTCCGCAGAAGAAGTTCGAGCGGGCCGAGCTCGGACGTGCGGCCAGCGTCCCCACCGACCTCACGCAGATCCGTGACGGGATGCGCTCCGTCGTCGCCGATACTGACGGCACCGTGTACTTCCCGTTTCTCGGCTTCCCGGTCGCGGTCGCTGGAAAGAGCGGCACGGCGCAGACTCCCACCGATCCCGACGGCTGGTTCATCGGCTTCGCCTCCTTTGAACAGCCGTCGATCGCGTTCGCGGCCGTGCTCGAGGAGTTCCACGAGACGCCGGGCAACTTCGCGTCGCAGGTGGCTGGCACCGCGGTCCGTTCCGTCGTGGGCGCAAAATTCGGTGTGAAGTGAATCCGATGAAGGTCACGTACCCGCTCACGCTCACGTTCAAGTTCCTGACCATCAGCTCCTTCATCCGCGTCGTCGACGCGACCGGACAGCTCGTCAGCTATGTGAAGCAGCGAGCGTTCCGGCTGAGGGAAGACGTCACGATCTTCGCCGACGAAGCGCAAGCGCAGCCCGTCTACCACATCAAGGCCAATAAGATCATCGACATCGGCGCGACGTACGCCATCACCACCGCCGATGGGCGGCCGATTGGCGCTTTGAGGCAGCGCGGGATGCGGACGTTCTGGAAGGCGACGTACGACATCCTCGACGAGTCCGGTAGTGCGATCGGTCTCATACGCGAGCAGGACGCGTGGGTGAAGGTGATCGACGGACTGATCGGCGAGATCCCCCTCGTTGGCTTCGTCATCCAGCAGTGGATCAACCCGACGTACCTAATCGACGGCGCCGACGGTGTGACCTACCTGCACCTGCGCAAGCGGCCGTCCTTGATCGAGCGTCGATTCCTCCTTGAACAGGACGCGCCATTGCCGTCGCGTCTGGAACAGCTGGCACTGCCCGCCGTCCTCATGGTGGTGCTGCTGGAGCGCGGTCGAGGCTAGCCGCCGACGGTCCGCCCCGCGCCGCCTAAAATCGACCTATCCCGACAATCACTGACGCCCCGGCGACGCGTCGCCTCGACAACGGGCTGGTGCTGTACGCGCTCGAAGCGCGGCATGCGCCGGTCGTGTCGCTCTGGGTCTGGTACCACGTTGGCGGCCGCAACGAGGTCCCCGGGACCACCGGCATGTCGCATTTCCTCGAGCACATGCTCTTCAAGGGCACCACCAAGCATCCCAAGGGCGATCTCGACCGCTTGCTCGCGCGCTACGGCGCGCAGTGGAACGCCTTCACCAGCGAGGACGTGACCTGCTACTTCGAGACCGTTCCGAAGGCGCGATACAAGACCGCGCTCGAGCTCGAGTCCGATCGCATGCGCAACGCGCTCATCTCGGTCGAGGAGACCGAGGCCGAGCGCTCGGTGATCGTCAGCGAACGCGAGGGCTACGAGAACGATCCCTCGTTCCTTCTCGGCGAGGAGCTGCAGGCCATCGCGTTCAGCCGCCACACCTACGGACAGGGCGTCATCGGGAGCAAGGACGAGATCAAGCTCATGACCCGCGACGGCCTCTACGCCCACTACCGCCGCTTTTACGCACCGAACAACGCGTATGTCGTCGTGACCGGCGATGACGAACCCGAGCGTCTCATCGAGGAGGCGGCAGCAGCGTTCAGCCCGCTCGACCCGTCGAGCGATCTCGGCGAGCCGCCGAAGGCGCCCGAGCCGGACCAGCATGGCGAGCGGCGCGTCACCGTGCACCGCGCGGGCGGCACGCTGCCGATCGTGATGCTCGCGTTCCGCGCCCCGCGCGCGACGGATCCACGCGCGGCGGCGATCTCCGCGCTCGCCGTGGCGCTCGCGGGCACGTCCACAGGGAGCGACGGTGCCTCCGGGCGTTCGTCGCGCCTGCATCGCGCGCTCGTCGAGACCGGCCTCGCGGCGGACGTCGATGCGTCTTTCCAGCTGATGAAGGACCCATACCTCTTCTTTGCCGACGCGACGCTGCGCCCGGGCATCAAGCACGCCGATGT
>JALYLT010000147.1 GCA_030774095.1 Chloroflexota bacterium | reverse complement strand
CTGGCGCACGCCGTCGCATCTGCGCGCGTTCGCCGTCGCCGCGTTCGCGCTCTGGACGCCGGCGCTCGGGGTCTTCGCGTCGCACGGCGTCATGGTCCTACCCGCGCCCGTTCTCGCCGCGGCGATGTTCGCGCTCGCGTACACGGTCGCGGTCCTTGTCGACCCATCCCGCGTGCATCCGTCGGATCGCCTCCGACGCGTCGGCTTCGGCATCGTGGCCATCGCGACGATGGCCGCGCTCTTCGATCGTCATCTGGCCGTCGCCTCGTCGCGTCTGGCGCCGGACGATCTGCTCGCGATCGTCGTCGGGTTCGGACTACCGCTGCTCGCCTACGCTCCGGTGCGAGCCTCGCTGCGCGACGCGATCGCGACCGGTCTGGTGCTCAGCACCTTTGCCATGGTCGGACTCGCGGGCCTCATCGGCATGCCGTACCACACCGACGCCGTCGCTGCGGTCCACCGGGCGGCCGAGATCTTCCTGTCGGGCCAGGATCCCTACAGCGTCTTCGACCTGAGGGAGGCGCTCGCGACGCTCCACCTGGATCCGCTGCTCGCGACGAATCTCGAGGACGGGTCCGTCCTCACGACCTACAGCTACCCGGCCCTTTCGTTCCTGGTCGTGGCGCCATTCGTCGCGCTCGGCCTCGCTGATATCCGCTGGGTGTTCCTCGGAGAGGTGATCGTCGTCGCGCTCCTCGCGGTCTCGCGGCTTCGTCTGGCGTGGCGGCCGATGGCCCTCGCGACGATCGTCGGCAACGCGATCGTGTTCCGGCAGCAGATCCTCGCGGGCATCGATCCGACGTGGGCGTTGCTCGTCGTCGCCTCGTGGCTCGCCATCCGCCGCGCCTCGCTTTCGGCCGTGCTCCTCGGACTCGCGTTCGCGGCACGTCAGACGGCGTGGTTCGTCGCGCCGTTCTACGTCGCGCTCATCTGGCAGCGTTCAGGGCTTCGCGAAGCGGTGAGGCGCGCGGTCATCGCAGCCGCCGTCGCGCTCGCGGTGAACCTGCCCTTCCTCGTCCGGGCACCGGACCGGTTCATCGCCAGCGTGAGCGCACCGATCCTCGGCCCTCTCGAGCCGGACGGCGTCGGGCTGGTGCGCTTCGGACTGGACGGCATCGGGCCGCTCTTGCCGCGCGCCGCCTACGGCGCGATCGCGGTCCTGGTTTTCGGCGGGCTCCTCGTGGCTTTCGTGCGGTGGCGGCGCTCGCTTGTGAGCGCCCCGCTGGTATGGCCGTTCCTGCCCCTATATTTCGCGTGGCGTTCGCTGCAGAACTACTTCGTGCTCGCGACGCTCTTCGTTCTCATCGCCGACGAGGAGCTCGCGCCGGAAGTACCACCACCCGTGACGCGCTGAGGAGCGTCCCCGCCACCGTCCCGATACCCGTTGCACTCCCGGCTGGCCAAGAGTGGGCGCGGATGCGCCGCTTCCTCCCCCGTGATGGCCTTCTCGTCGCGCGACTGCTTGCGGTCGCCGGAGCGCTCGTGTGGATCCTTATCGGCGGGCAGGCGACGCTCGCCGTCGCGTACGTCGCGCTCGGTTTCATCGTCGCGACGTCGGCCCTTGTCTGGCGTGACGACCTGCGTCGCAGCGGTGCCCCCGTGCCCCTGTCGGAGACGCCGGCCTTCGTCGTGATCGGCGACCTCTGTGCTGCGTCGCTGTGGATGATCGCGAGCGCGCCGAACGAGCGCAGCGTCGCGTTCGTCGTGGTCGTCGCGATCGGCGCTCTCGCGATGTATCGCCTCGGACGGCAGGGCGTGACCGCGACCGCGGCGGCGTACCTCGTCGGTCGCATCGGTCAGGAGGTCGTCCGCGTTGGCCTCGGGATCCCGACGCCGATCCCGCACATCTTCGGCGAGACCATGGTCGTGGTCCTCGTGCTCATCATTCTCAGCGCGACCGTCGCCCACTACCGCGGCGAGCAGCGCTCCGGTGCTCGCGCACTGCGGCTCGCGCGCAGCCTGCAACGCGTCGCGACGGACATCGGACAGGAGACCACGCCGGAGGGATTGTTCCGCTCGATCACGCGCAACGCTCTGCTGCTCGTTGACGCGCATCACGCGACCATCAACCGGCGCCGGGGCGACGAGTTCACGATCGTCGCGGGCGCCGGCACCGGAGAGCGTGCCGTCGGCGTCCATGCGTCGGCGCGCGCCGGCATCGTCGGCGCCGTCCTGCGCTCGCGCCGCGCGGTCGCGTGGGCCGACTACGCGAACGATGCGACGGCGGTCCCCGAGATCAAGGACATCGGGGTGCGCTCGATCGTCGGCGTACCGATCGTGGTCCAGGGTGAGATCGCCGCGACGCTCACCGTCGGCCGCCTACAGGTGCGGCCGTTCGACGCCAACGACGTGTCCGCGCTCGAAGGTCTCGCGTCGCACGCGTCGATCGCGCTGCGTAACGCGCGCATCATCGAGCAGGCGCGCCGCGTCGAGACGGTGTCGCGTGAGCTGGCCGCCGAGACGGGCGCCACGTCGGACGTGATCCGCCGCATCGCGCAGGAGATGCACGACGCGTACGACACCGAGTTCGTGCTCGTCACCGAGCTGCACGGCGACACGGCGATCGATCTCGCGGGTATCGGGCTCGCTGCTCGGCTAACGGCGCCGCAGGAGGTCGGGCCGCTCGTGCGGCGCGTGATCAAGCGGCGCGAGGTGGTCAGCGTGCGCGACTACACGATCGAGACGCACGGTGAAACGGTCGGCGACTCGGAGTTCCTCCGCGAAGCCGGTATCCATGCCGCGATGGCCGCGCCCGTGATGCTGGGCGGCGATGTGGTCGGGACCGTGGGCATCGCGACCACCGACCCCGATCGCACCTTCGACGCGATCGACCGCCAGGGACTGTTCGCCTTCGCACAGCTCGCCGCCGCGGCGATGCGATCGGCTCGCGTCCGAGCGGAGCGCGAGCAGCGCATCCGTCGCCTCTCGGCGCTCAACGTCCTCGCCTGGCGGCTCGCGGGGGTTCGCGAGCCGTTCGGCATCGCGCGCCTCGCGTACGAGGCCGCCGGCGCGCTCGTCGCGCGCGACTCCTTCTATGTGGCGCGGTACGACGCCGCGAAGAAGGAATTCGAGTTCGTCCTGCAGGCTGACGGCGCGGACCTCTGGAGCGGCGAGCGCTATCCACTCGGGACCGGGCCGACGAGCCAGGTCGTCCTGACCGGCGAGACCTACCTGGTACGCGGTGTCGACGACCCGGTGCAGCGCCGAGGCACGACGTTCGGCGACACCGCGCGGCCGTCCGCATCCGCGGTGCACGTCCCGCTGAAGAGCCGCGGACGCCTCGTCGGTGTGCTCTCGAGCCAGGCGTACCGGCCCGGCGCGTTCGATGACGAGGACATCGCGGTGCTCCAGTCGCTCGCGAACCTCGTGGCCACGGCGTTCGAGAATGCGGAACATCTCGCGCAGATGCGCGAGCTCTATCTCGCGTCGGTGAAGGCGCTCGCGGCCGCCGTCGATGCTCGTGATCCGTACACGCGGAGCCACTCCGCGCGCGTTGCGGCGCTCGCGCGCACGATCGCCGACGAGATGCGCATGACGGCCGACCAGCTGCGACGGGTGCAGCTTGGCGCCCTGATGCACGACATCGGCAAGATCGGCGTGCCCGACGCGATCCTGAACAAGCCCGGTCCACTGACGGCGGACGAGTGGGTGCTCATGCGCACGCACCCCGCGGTCGGCGGCTCGATCCTCGCGGCGGTCGAGCCCCTGCGCGATCTCGTGCCGATCGTGCGGGCGCACCACGAGCGCTTCGATGGCGCTGGCTATCCCGACAGGCTGGCGGGCGATTCGGTCCCCATCGAGGCCTACGTCATCGCCGCGGCCGATGCGTTCGAGGTGATCGTGAACAGGCGCGCCTACAAGCAGGCGCAGAGCGTTGAGTTCGCGTGCGCCGAGCTGGTGCGCTGCCGCGGGACCCAGTTCCATCCCGACGTCGTCGACGCCTTCCTCCGTGTGATCGACCGGGACCGAGTGCACGGAGCCCCGTACTTGCGCCGTGTCGGCACGATCGAGGAGGCGGATATGGAGAACGTCCCCGGTCCTGGCGGCGTGCTCGAGCAGTTCGCCGCGTCGGCTCACGCGCACGGACGGCAGCTCGCGATCCTGCAGCGCCTCGCGTCGGAGATCAGCGCGGTGCTCGACATCGACACACTGGCGCAGCGCCTCCTGCGCATCGTGTGCGAGTCGATGGGCTACGAGAACGGTTTCCTCCTGACGCTCGACGAAAAGCACGCGAGCCTCATCGTGCGCGCCGCGGTCGGTCCGTCGGAGCCGTACGTCGGCCAGCTCCTCACGCGCGGGGTCGGGATCAGCTGGTGGGTCATCGACCATGGCAAGCTGCAGAACGTCACCAACGCCCAGTCCGATCCGCGTTTCTACGGTCCGCCGAACATCCAGTCGGTCCTGTGCGTGCCGCTGCAGCTCGGTGACGAGCGCGTCGGTGTGCTTGGCATCGAGAGCCCGCGCAGCCAGGCGTTCGGACGCGAGGACGAGGAGCTGGTCACGGCGGTCTCCCACCAGGTCGCCGCGGCCCTGCGCGTCGCGAGACTCCACCAGGCCGCCAAGACCGCGGCGGCGACCGATCCGCTCACCGGGCTTCCGAACCGCCGAGCCTTCTTCGCGCGGCTCGGCGCCGAGCTCGAGCTCGAAGGCGATCCGCCCCAATCAGTCACGGTCGCCGTGCTCGACGTGAACGGCCTCAAGCAGCTCAACGATGAGTTCGGGCATGGTGCCGGTGACGAGGCGCTGGTCCGGATCAGTGAGATGCTCTCCGCGGGTGTGCGCGACCGCGACACCGTCGCGCGCATCGGTGGCGACGAGTTCGCCATCCTGTTCCCCGGAGCGCCGCTGCTCGCGGCCGAGCGCGTGATGCGGCGCGTCGCGAACAACATCGCCGATGGAGCGCTTGCGGACGGCCGGCGCCTTCCGACGATCGCCTGGGGCGTTGCGGACGCATCGGATCGCCCGATCACCGTCGACGCGCTGGTGGATGCGGCCGACCGCGCGATGTACCGGCACAAGCAGCTGACGCGTGGCTCGCGCGCGTCGCTCGCCTGACCTCGGCTAACATCTCCTCATACCGGCAGCGACCGGGAAGAAGACCGACCCAGGTACCGATAGAGAAGGCGCGTCACCGGCTGGAAGCGCGCCGCGGTGAACAGGGACGGGAAGTCGCCCGCGAGTCGGATCGGAGGCACCCGTTATCGGCCGAATGAGATCGCTGCGCTGACGCGTTGCGGTGAAGCTGGGTGGTACCACGGCGCTGTTCGTCCCGGAACGATCAGCGCTTTTTGTTTGCCCGCGAAGCAGGAGAAGGAGGTCTGAGATGGCGATGACGAAAGAAAAACTGGATCCCCCGCAGTCTGTCGTGTCGTTCGCTGAGAAGCACTACCGTCCGTCGGCTGTCGAGCAGGACCTCTACGGCTGGTGGGAGCGCTCGGGCTTCTTCACGCCCGACGAGAACAATCCAGGCAAGCCGTTCGTGATGATGCTGCCGCTGCCGAATGTCACCGGCGACCTCCACCTGGGCCACGCGCTCGGGTTCGGCGGGTACGAGGACCTGATGGCGCGCTGGCA
>JALYLT010000146.1 GCA_030774095.1 Chloroflexota bacterium | reverse complement strand
CAGCCGACGTCGATGACGCGATCCGTCAGGGTCGCCGACCGACGATCACGCTTATCCAGCCGACGGACGGCAGCTCAGCCGCGAACTTCGTCTCGGCTTCGCTCGAGGCCGGCATCCGTGCGCTCTCAGGTCAGCCGCCGATCGCGACGGTCGCGGTCGAGCGGGTGCAGGCGGGGTCGACCGAGGCGGGAGTCCTGGGCGAGCTTGGCGCGCGCCGCTACTTCGTGCTCGCCACCGTCGTGATGATGCTCGGCATGATCGCCGTGCTCGTCGTGCCGATCATCCTCACAGAGGAATCCGAGAAGAAGACGCTCGATGCGCTCCTTCTCGTCGCGAACTACCGCGAGGTCATCCTCGGAAAGGCACTCGTCGGTGTCGCATACAGCACGGCATCGGTCGCGCTGATGCTCGGACTCACGCGGCTGCAGCCGGTCGAGATACCGACCTTCGTGATCGGGACCGGCCTGCTCGCGGTGTCGCTCATCGGGCTGGGGCTGCTGCTCGGTGGTCTATTCAAGACCGCGGGCCAGGTCTACACGTGGTCGAGCGTCCTGCTGCTTCCGATCATCGGACCCGCGTTCGTCGCGGGTCTGCCGGTGCCGAGCGCGCTGGATCTCGCGCTCCGCGCGTTCCCGACGTTCCAGGGGATGCGCATCATGACCAACGGCCTGGCGGGGAAGGCCCTCTTCGGCGACATTTGGATCTCCTACGCGGTGCTCATCGCATGGGTCGCGATCGCGTACGGCGCGCTCGCGTGGCGCCTCGCGCGCCGGGAATCCTAAAGTTGGGTCGCCCGGGGAGCGCCCTCGGCAACTTCTAGCACGACGACCGCGATGCGCCGAGACGTGCGCTTCTCGTACTCGACGAACGCGTCGTCGCGCCGCTTCGCCTCGGACCACAGCCGGTCGCGATCAGCGCCCACCGCCTCGCGAGCGCGCACTCGTACACGCTTGCCGTCGACGAGGAGTTCACCCTCGCCGGCGTCGCGAAGGTTCAACCACCACGGCGGATCGCGATCCTCGCCTGCGTGCGACGCGAAGACGACGAAGCGTGCGCCGTCGCGCACGTAGTTGAGCAGGACGTCACGTGCGACGCCGCTCTTCCGACCGCGCACGCTGAGGAGCAACACCGGCAGTGGCCCGACGCGTGACATGAGCCGGCCGCCGCTCGCGCGGAAGACGGACTTGTGCATGCGCCAGAAGAGCTCCACGAGCGGCGTGCGCCTGATGGCTGGCACGGCGCGAGCCTATCGCTGGCGTTCGTACAGGTGCACTTCGAAGCGGCGGCGGAAACCCTCGTCATTCAGGTTCTGCGTGGACGCGGTGTTGTCGAGGTCGGACATGGCGTAGAAGACACGATGTCCGCGCCGCCATCCCTCCGCGAGGCGCGCTGCGATCATCGCGTTCTGGATGCCGCGGCCGCGAAAGCGTGGCAGCACGCTGCCGGAGTACAGGCCCGCGACGGCTGTGCCACGCAGCAGCACTCCGGTCGCCGCGGGCACGCCGTCGACGCTTCCGATGAAGGCGACGGCGCGTGTACCCCGCCGCAACTGGCGGATCCAACCGCGCTCGAAGACCTGCGCGATCACGCTGCGACCGCCCCCGAAGCCGGCCGTCGCGAGCTTCGCGTACCGCACCCCGTCGGCGCGGCGCGCGCGCTCGACGCGGAGTCCCTGTACTTCGCGCGCACGCGGCGGAGCTGCCGATGCGCGCACGTTGACCTGGAACACGACCCTCATGAAACGGAAGCCACGCCTCTCGAGGAGACGAACGTCGCCCGCGCGGACCGCGGGATGCATAACCTCGATCCGCGCCGGCACGCCGACGCGCTCGTAGTGCCGGATCACTATGTCAATGGCGTGAGGCGACGCCTCCGCGAAGGTCCCGTATCCCGTCACGTGATTGAAGAGCGGAGCGGGCAGCTTGGTCGACGAGAGGCAGACGAGACCGGCGCGGCGCGACACCACGAGCCCAAGTCGTTTCGTGAGCACCGGGTCGCCGATCATGTGCCGCTCCATCGAAACGGCCATGAGCGACGCGATCGCGGACGCGAGCTCGCGCGAGTCCGTCGCACTACTCCTCGAGCTGCAGCATCGGGATGTCCTGGTGCGGCGCACCCTCCCAGGCGTAGAACTCGAGACCGCAGACCTCGCGGAAGCCGAGCTTTGCCGCGATCGGCGCTGACGTAGAGCGCACGGCCTGGATGACCGCGGCGCGCCGCCCGTCGGCGCGCGCGTCGGCGAGCCGCTTCGCGACGAGCGCGCTGTAGATGCCGCGGCCGCGGTGTTCGGGCACCGTCGCCGCACCACCGAGCAGGACGATCGGCGAATCCGGCAGGTACACGAGGTAGCTCCAGGCGACGGGATCGGTGCCACCGTCGAGGTACGCGAAGTACCCGCGGTTCCGGACCTTGCTGTCGGTCATCGCGAGCAGGACGTTGAAGAAGCGCGCGACCTCCTCGGGCATCCCGTACGCGCGGGCCATCATCTCGCTCGCCGCCTGCGCCTCGTGAAGCGTCGCTTCACGGATCTCGATCTTCGGATCGACGGTGATGGGGACGGTGAGATCCGTGAGCACCATGCCCGCCATCTCGTCGGCCTTCGCAAGTCCACTCGCGACAAGACGCTCGCCGAGGTCGTGCGGCCGCGTCAGCGGACCGGTGACCCAGCCGTACGCCTTGCGTCCGCGCGAATAGCGGTTACGGACCATCTTCAGCGTCGCTTCGACATCGTCGGATGCGAGGTCCGCCATGCCGACGAGGTTCGCGAGCGGATGAGACAGGTCCGTGACACGGCCGCGCACGCCTTTTACGGCGAGATCCTCGGAGAGACCCGATACCGGCGGGTAGACCTGCAGGCTCGACTCGATCGCTGCGATCAGTGTTTCTTCGGCGACGCTCAAGGGGTCACGCGACGAGAGAGCGGAGCGCGCGGCGGATAAGCTCGCGTGCGAGGGTCACCTTGTAGCCGTTGTCGCGGAGCGGCTGCGCGTTGGCGAGGATGAGGTCGGCCGCAGTGAGGCAGGAGTTGTCGTCGAGTGCGCTGCCCTCGAGCAGCTTGTGCGCGGCCGGGACCCACCACGGACAGGGCGCGACGCCGCCGAGCACGACGCGCACGTCGTGCGCCTTGCCATCCTTGATCCGCGCAGCGGCCGCGACCGACACGAGCGCGAAGCTCCACGCCTTGCGGTCCATCGCCTTGAGGAACGTGCCGCGGCGCTCGAGTGCGGCCTCAGGGATCCGCACCGAAGTGATGAGCTCGCCCTTGCGGATCGCGTGCTCCTTCCGCTGCTTGCCGCTCGGCGTGATGTAGAACTGGCCGAGCTTCACGCTGCGACGGCCGATGCTCGACGCGAGATCGATCTCGGCGTCGTATGCGATGAGAGCCGGCGCGAGATCGGATGGAGAGACCATCACGCACTCCGCCGCGCCGAGGATCGCGTGATAGCGGTTCTCGCCCTCGGCGGCGAAGCAGCGCGTCCCGCCCTTCAGCCAGCACGGCACGGCCTCGTCGCGGAAATACCAGCAGCGGTTGCGCTGGAGCAGATTGCCGCCAACGGTGCCCATGTTCCGCAGCTGCGGTGTCGCGGCATCGCGCAGGGACTCGGCGATGATCGGCGCGAGCTTTCGCAGCTGCGGCGACGTCTCGAGATCCGAGAGCGGCGTGAGCGCTCCGATCCGCAGACCTCTGCCCTTCTCCCGCGTCCAACCGCGCAGCCCGTCGATCCCGGTGAGGTCGACGAGGGCGTTCGGTCTGGCGAGGCCACTTCGGATGAGACCGACGAGATCCGTCCCACCGGCGAGCGCGACCGTCCCGTTCTTCAGCAGCTTGAGCGCTTCGCCGAGCGCGCGCGGCTTCGCGTACGAAAAGAGGCTCATCGCACCACCGCCAGCGCCTCGAGCACACGCGCGGGCGTCATGGGCACGTGACGCATTCGCACGCCGATGGCGTTCGCGACCGCGTTCGCGACGGCGGCCGCGGTCGGGATGATCGGCGGCTCGCCCAGCCCCTTCGCGCCGAGGTTGTTCGCCCTACGGTCGGGGCGGTCGGTGAAGCGCACGACGATCTCGGGAACGTCGAGCACGGTCGGGATCTTGTACCACTCGAGATCGGCGTTCATGACGCGGCCGAGCGAACGGTCCACGACGCGCTCCTCGGTGAGCGCAAAGCCGAGCGCCTGGATGACGCCGCCCTGGACCTGCGACGCCGCGGTCATGGGATTCACGATGCGGCCGATGTCGTGCACCGCGACGACCTTCTCGACGATGATCTCGCCGGTCAGCGTGTCGACCTCGACCTGCGCGAAGTGCGCACCGAACGTCTTGATCGACAGGTTCTCGGGATTCGGCCAGCGCGAGCCCTTCCCGATGACCGTGTTGTTCTCGAGCTTCTTGCTGACCTCGGAGATCGGCGTACGCGCGCCCTTGCTCACGATGTGACCGCGCTCCATCCGCAGCTCGGTCTTGCGCACCTCGAGCACGCCGGCCGCGGCGCCAAGGAATTGCTCGCGCGCGTCGCGCGCGGCGAGTCGCACCGCGGGTCCGACCGACGCGAGGGTTAGCGAGCCCGCGGAGATCGGCCCGTACGGTCCTTCGGTGTCGCCGATGCGCACCGAGATCCGGTCGAGCTCCACACCGAGCTCTTCGGAGCAGATCTGCGCGAGCACCGTTCGCGTGCCGGTGCCGATGTCCTGTGTCCCCGCCCGCAGGATCACGCTTCCGTCGGCGTTGAAGTGCACGGTCGCGTACGCGGGCGGACCGCCACCGCCGCCCCAGATCTGCGTTCCCATGCCGATGCCCCGCCTGCGATGCGGCGCCGAGCCACGCGTGCCTCCCGCCCGCCGCTTGCTCCAGCCGATCTCGCGCGCGCCGATCGTGTAGCACTCGAGCAGCCGCTTGAGCGAGTAGGTCTTCGTCGTGCGCGGATCCTTCTGCGCCGCGGCGTGACGGCGGCGCAGCGTGAGCGGATCAACACCCATGCGCTCGGCGAGCTCGTCTATCGCACCTTCGAGCGCGAACGTACCCTCGACGTAGCCAGGCGCGCGGAACGCGGAGAGCGATCCGGCGTTCGTCACCACGCGGTACGACTTCGTCGTGAGGTTCGCGAAGTCATACAGGGTGTTCGTCGGCCCGGTCGGGTTCGCGACCCAGCGTCCCTGCCCCGCGTTCGACCACGAGATGTGCTCGATCGCGGTGATCCGCCCGTCCTTGCCGGCGATCTTCACCTTCTGCAGCGTCGCGGAGCGGTTGCCGGCGGCGAGGTTCTCCTCGTGCCGCGTGAGCACGCAGCGGACCGGCCGGCCGAGCTGCTTCGCGAAGAGCGAGGCGATGATCGAGTACTTCCCCACCCCACCCTTCGAGCCAAAGCCGCCGCCCATGTAATCGCAGATCACCCGGATCCGGGAGAGTGGCAGAAGGAGCGCGGCGCGCAGGCCCTCACGCACGCCGAACACGTGCTGCGTGGACTCCCATACGGTGAGGATCTCGCCGTCCCACTGCGCGACCGCGCCGTGAGATTCGAGCGAGTTGTGCATCTGCGTCGAGGTCCGGTATGTCCCCTCGACGACGGCATCGGCGTTCTTGAA
>JALYLT010000145.1 GCA_030774095.1 Chloroflexota bacterium | reverse complement strand
GATCACCCGCCCCTGGCGAACGGCCGATCGCCCACGACATGTCGGCCACGGGCTGGACCGACCCGCGGTGCGCTGTGAGGACCTCGTCGAGCACTGCGAGCGTGCGCTCGGGATCGAAATGACCCTGCAGCAAATACGTCTCGTGCCAGTCACGGACCTCGAGTTGTTGGCTCGACTGGAGACCTTCTACGTCGAGGCCGCCTTGGCTGAGTCGTTGGAGGTGATCGGCGCGCCGCTTCGGATCGATGATGTGGACGGCCGCGTCGCCACGCTCGACTCCCTCGTGAATGAGAGGCAGGAGCGTCGCGTACTCCTCGTCGCGATCCATGAAGAAGGCACACGCATGTACGCCGCGCGCGCTACCGGCTTCGATCGGCCAAGGATCGCGCAAGAGCCAGGGCAAACGGAGCAGGCGATCGGTCAGGTACGACTCCGGCGCAACGGCGAGTTGATTCGCCGCGAGCTTTCCGCCGATCGACACGAGCTTGTGCGACTCGATCCCGGCATAGATCAAGGCCGGCCCAGGCATCGTCGTCACGTCGTAGGCGCAGATGATCGCTACGGGCAGCGCCGCGCAGGCCGTATCGAGCCTGGACTCGATCCACAGGAAGTCCTCAGGGGCGGGCCACTTGGGTGCGTCCCAGGCGACGATGGACAGCACCCTCACCACGGACGCCCCTTTTTCGACGAGGGTCGTGATGGCGCGCACCAGTCTCGATCTCGATCACTTCGCCGCGGCGAATGACGCGCTCGGGCATCATGGCGGGGATCTCCTGCTGACCGAGGTTGCGCGCCGGCTGCGCGAGCGGCTCCCGCCACCCCACCTGCTGGCCCGCACAGGCGGAGATGAGTTCGCCGCCGTGCTCGCGGAAGGCGACGCGCGCGATGGGCACGAGGTCGCCCGGGAGCTCCTCGATGCGCTCGAGGTCCCATTCGTGGTCGGGGACGCTGACGTGCTTAGCGGTGCCAGCATCGGACTCGCGTCTTTTCCGATGGATGTCGGGACCCCGGGCGACGTGCTGAGGAACGCCACGCTGGCCCTCCAGTCGGCGAAGGTGATCGGCTGGACGTTCGTGTCGTATGAGGATGTGCGGCAGGAGCGGCAGGCCACGAGTCCCAGCCGGCTCTACGAGCTGAGCCAAGCCATTGACCGCGGTGAGCTCCTGCTCCTGTACCAGCCGATCTTCGACATCAGCTCGCGGACGATCGTCAGCGTCGAGGCACTGCTGCGCTGGCAGCATCCGCGCGATGGGTTGTTGGCGCCCCTCAGCTTTCTGCCGGCTGCCGAGAGGACCAATCTCATGCGTCCGCTTCTGGCGTGGGTGCTTCGAACCGCCCTCGCCGAGACCAAGGCCGCGCGGCTTCGCGTCGCGGTGAACCTGAGCGTGCGCAACCTCCTGGATGCCGGTCTTCCCGAGCTCGTGGCCGCGACGCTGCGTGAGACCGACCGCCGCGCCGTCGATCTGACCTGCGAAGTCACAGAGGGCGGTGCGATGTCCAACGCGGAGACCGCGGTGCGCATTCTCGGTGAGCTGCGTGCGATGGGCTGCGAGCTGTCGATCGATGACTTCGGCACTGGGTATTCCTCGATGGCCTACCTTCAGCGGCTGCCCGTGCACGAACTGAAGATCGACAGGTCGTTCCTGCACGGCATTCCTGCCGACCGGCGCAACAGCTCGATCGTTCAGGCGAGCATCGGGCTGGCGCATGGTCTCGGCCTCGTCGTGGTCGGTGAGGGCGTTGAGGACGAAGCTACCTTCGGCGCGCTGAAGACGCTCGGCTGCGACCGGGCGCAGGGGTATCTGTTAGCGCGGCCGATGCCAGCGTCCGAGCTTCCACCACCGCCCCTCACACCGTGATGACGACCTTTCCCCGGGCGTGTCCCTGTTCCAGATAGCGGATCGCATCTGCGGTCTCGCTCAGCGGATAGGTCCGGTCGATCACCGGCTTGACCTTTCCGGCTTCGATCAGCTCCTTCAGAGCGAGCAGGTCGTCCTTGCTGTTCTTCGCCATGAACGTGCCCATCTTCTGGCCCGCGAAGCGTGAGAACAGGGCCGCACCAAGGATGCGAAGCACGATCGGTGCGATTTGACGACCGCCCTTGGCCGCACCGACCCCCACCAGAGTCCCACTCGGGCTCAGAACCCGCCGGCAATCTGACAGGGAGCGATTCGCTGCGACATCGAGGATCAGGTCGTAGCGCTGCCCAGTCCGCGTGAAGTCCTCTTTGGTGTAGTCGATGACCTGATCGGCGCCGAGCGACCGGACCATGTCCACGTTCCTCGTGCTGCAGACGGCAGTCACGTGTGCTCCGAGTGCCTTGGCGATCTGCACGGCGAATGTGCCGACGCCTCCTGTCGCACCGTTGATCAGGACCCTCTGTCCCGGCTTGATCTGGCCCTTGTCGCGAAGTCCCTGCAGAGCGGTCGTTCCCGCCATGTTCACCGCCGCGGCTTGCTCGAAGGTGAGGCCCGCCGGCTTCGGCACGAGGAAACTCTTCTCCGTACCGCGCACGTACTCGGCAAGCGAGCCGAGGCGCGCGCCGAATACCTCATCACCGGCTCGGAACTGTGTGACGTTCTTGCCGACGGCCTCGACCTGCCCTGCCACATCCACGCCCATGGCCCTGTTCTTGGGCTTGCGGAGCCCCTCTGAGATCCGGACGAGGAACGGGGCGCCTCGCATCATGTGCCAGTCATAGGCATTGATCGAGGCGGCGCGAACCCGTATGAGGATGCCGTCATCGTCGATGACCGGCCTATCGATGTCTCTGAGCTCCAGGACATCCGGCGCGCCGTACCTCTCGCGGACGATCGCTTTCATCGTTGCCCCCTGAGCTTGGTTCTGCATGGTCATCTTCCCCTCCTGCTGACGGCTTCGTACACTGTAAGAAACTACCGTACGGCGTAAGATTGTCAAGACCCCCGAAAGCAAGGAGGACGCAGATGGCTTCGCAGGTCGACCGCAGCGCACCAGCCCGAGTTCCGTTGAGCCGGGACCGCGTGCTGCAGGCCGCCATCAGCCTTGCCGATGCGGGCGGGATCGAGTCACTCAGCATGCGCAAGCTCGCACAGGAGCTCGGGGTCGAGGCGATGTCGGTCTACTACTACGTCGCCAACAAGGACGCCATCCTCGACGGGATCGTCGACATCGTCGTGGCCGAGTTCGACATGGCCGCCGGTGGAGCCGACTGGAAATCGGCCATCCGTCACAGCGCGATCTCGGCTCACGACGTTCTCATGCGCCACCCCTGGGCCTGCGGTCTCATGATGTCGGCAAAGAGAGTCAGTTCCGCGCGACTGCAGTACATGGAGTCACTGCTCAAGCGACTTCGCGAAGCAGGCTTCTCAGCGTCGATGACCCACCACGCGTATCACGCGCTGGACAGCCACATCATCGGATCCACGCTGTGGGAGGCGGGTTACTCCGCCAACCGCGATCTCACAGATAAGGCGAAGGCTTTCGTTCGGAAGTCCGTCGATGCATTCCCCTACGTCGTCGAGCATGCCGAGCAGCACCTCACGAAGTCGAAGCGCAGCGATATTCGCGAGTTCGAGTTCGGGTTGGATCTGATCCTGGACGGCCTGGAGAAGATCCGGGATCGAAGGTCGTAACCCGGTGTTCACCACAGTTCGCTCGCTTCGCGAGCGTCTGCGGTGCTGCTGACCCTCGCTTCGCAACGGGTCAGCAGTAGCCCGTACCGGATTCGAACCGGTGGTCTCTGCCTTGAGAGGGCAGTGTCCTGGGCCGCTAGACGAACGGGCCGAAGACTTCCATTGTATCGAGCGTGACCTTCTGCGGTCCCATCGCGCACTGAGCGATCTCGTTGCGCCGGGCGTCCGGCGCATTCCGATCCCCCTCCCGATCCGCGGCCTCTCGATCGTGAACGCGTACCTGGTAGAGGCGGAGCACGGATGGAGCCTCGTCGACGCGGGGATGCACACCGCCGAGGCCGAGCAGGCGCTCCGCACTGGACTCGCCGACGCTGGGATCGGCTTCGAGGACGTCCGTCGTGTCTTCGTCACGCATCTCCATCCGGATCACATGGGCATGGCCGGAACGCTTGAGCGCGCCGGCGCCGAAGTGCTGATGCACACCCCCGAGATCGCCGCCGCGCAGCGCGTGTGGTCAAAGGGGCACGAGGCCATCGACGCAAGCTACGACTGGTTCGATCGCCACGGCATGCCGCGGGACGTCGACGAGGGAATGCGACAGGCCTGGATCGCGATGGGTCAACGCGTCGACGATCTCGAACACGTGCGCGGGGTCGACGACGGCGAAACCGTCGACCTCGGCGGCCGCGCGACACGCCTCCGCTGGACGCCGGGGCACACCGACTATCACGCGGTCCTCATCGATGAGCGCGACGGCGTGCTGTTCTCCGGCGACCATGTGCTGCCACGCATCACGTCGAATATCGGGCTCTATCCCGCGTCCCGCGACGATCCGCTCGGCGATTTCATGGGTGCGCTCTCAGCTCTGCGCGATCTACCGGTGAAGCGCGTGCTGCCGGCGCACGGCGATCCCTTCGACGACCTCGCGGGGCGCGTTGATGAGCTGCTCGCGCATCACGCGGCGCGGCTCGAGGCGACGATCGCAACGGTCGGGACCGCGGAACACGATGCGTACACGATCGCCCGAAAGCTGTTCCCCGTCCTCCGGTCACCGCATGAGGAGCGCTTCGCCCTCGCGGAGACGCTTGCTCACTTGCGGCATCTCGAACGGAAGGGGCGCGTGCGCGAGATCGACGGATCGCCGGCGCGATGGCGCGTGACCTAGCTCGGAGAGCGGTACCGCTCGAGCGTGCGCGGGTCCTCCCAGCCATTCGCCTTGAGGTGCCGCTCGACGACGCCAGCGCCGTGCTCCGGGAAGACGTTGAGGCACATCGGGTCGAGCATGAGGAATAGCTGCGCGTCGCGCGTGCGTGGGACAACGAGGGCGCCAGCGAACGAATGCGCCTCGACCATATGCGCCAGTGGCTCAGGTCCGCCGAGCTCGCGCACGATGCGGGCAGCCTCGATCGCGTGGTTGTAGCCGGGAATGCCGGTCACCGCTCCGTCTTTCTCGCTGAACTCGATGACCTTCGCCGCGTCATGGACATACGACGCCGCGCGGAAAGTATCGAGGTCGAGGTCTTGTTTCCACAGCTCGCGGTAGATCGGCACCAGCGCTTCGCTGATGCGCACCATCGCGACGACGTGCTTCACGAGGTTGCCATGCGTCGCGATCGGCATCGTGGGATGGAGCGGGATGCGCTCGATGTCAGTCCACGCCGGATTGCGCTCCGACACGTAGCGCCAGACGTCGGTCGAGAGCTTGCGCAGATGCGCGTCGCCGATGTCCTTGATGCCGGGAAACGCGCGGAGGACGTCGCTATCGGTCAGCACATCGCGCAGAATAGAATCTGATCGCTAGGGTTCGCTTTCAGGCTTGTTCCAGCAAGTGCGGGTGTGGCGTAGTGGTAGCGCGCGATCCTTCCAAGATTGAGGCGCGGGTCCGATTCCCGCCACCCGCTCAGGCCAGCCGGTCAGAGCGAGATCGGCTGCGCATCACCGGGGAACAGGCAGCTCGTGCGCTACTTTCCCGG
>JALYLT010000144.1 GCA_030774095.1 Chloroflexota bacterium | reverse complement strand
CGAGCGCCGGCGCCATTCGCGCCGCGACCAGCAGGCCGGTCTCTGTCGCACTCGCTCCGAGCACGAGGATCGCGGTGAGCGGTAACGCGAGCACGGTGATCTGACTTCCGATCACCGCGATCGTGTAACCACTCCATAGCTTGACGAAATCAGGGCTCCGCGACAGCGACATGGGTCGTATAAAGGTAGCCATGATCACGAGCGAGATTCCCGCAGCCGCCGAACTGCACATCGGGCCCGAGCGGCCCGCTCGTGGCCGCACCGTTCGCGTTGTACTTGTGGTGGCGGTCCTGCTGATCGTCGTTGGACTGCTCGTGTTCGCCGCCGTGTCGGGACTCGCCGCCGACCCGATGACCGGAACCTTAGGGGGCGGTTAGCGCTGGCGAGTTTCGCCACACCCGGCGAACATAGCGATGTGCAACTGAGCGACCGCGCGCGAACGTTTCTCGACGCGGCGAGAAGCGCGGCCATGATCACGCTCAGACGCGACGGCAGCCCGCACGCAGTGCGCGTGGGGGTCGCGCTCGTCGATGGCAAGGTATGGAGCAGCGGTACCGCGGACCGTGTACGCACGCGTCACCTGCGCCGCGACCCGCGCTCGACACTGATCGTGTTCGCAGCCGGTCGCGAGGCGCTCACGATCGAAGCGACGGTGAACATCCTCGAAGGGCCCGACGTCCCGGAGCTGAGCTGGAAGCTCTTCTCGGTCATGCAGCGCGCGATGACGCCAGCTCCCCCGCCCGGACATCTCATGTGGTTCGGCAAGCAGAAGACACGGGAGGAATTCCTTCGAGCGATGGTCGAGGAGCGCCGGCTGATCTACGAGTTCGACGTCACGCGCGAGTACGGCCTACTGCGGTAGCTCGCGGCGCTTGGCTCGGAGGTGCAGACTTTCCGACCATGGGAGCGCTCACATTCGTGCCAGGGGTGGGCTTCCGGCAGCCGGGCCTGCGGCTCGCAGCACCTTCGAGCGTCCAGCGCGATGGACTGACCTTCACCGTTCGTGACCTCGTCTGCGCACCTGAGGGAACGGACCTGACGTACGACATCTCCGATGGATCGCAGAGTGGCACATGCATCATCCCGGGCAAGGGACAGAACGCCTTCGACGCCGGAAGGATCGTGTTCCGCGTCGGCGACCAGCAGCACGGGGGTCTGATGCTTCGGTCCGCGCGCGTCATCGCCGGTGGGATGCGGTACGTCTGCGCCGGAGGACCGCTTCCGATCGCGACGGATCATGTCGAGCTGAGCGTCACCGGGGGCTACTACGGCGATTGGTCGATCCCTCTCGATCTCGTCCACTTCACCGCTGACGAGGGCGCGATGAGGTCGCTCGATGCCACCGCTACGCACGGGGGCATCACGATCCACGTCCGCGGCATCAGCGCCAGTGCCGCCGCCACCGCTCTGTCGATCGAGATGACGACTGACATACCCGTCCAGCGGATGTGTGGCCTCGGTGGACTTCACAACAGGCGAGACGGGCCGAGCCTGCTGCGCCTTCGCGACGAACACGCGCGCATATACGTGGAGATCGCCCAACCGGACGCGGTCGAGAGCGGCGGTCCAGCGCTCGCGGTGTTCGAGCCGCTCGCAGCTGACGCACGCGAGATCGAGCTCGAAGTCCCGTTCGTCTACGTGGAGGAGTCACTTGCGCCAGTCGCCGTGCCGCTGCCCGTGGAGGCGCCGCTGGATCTGACGCTCGGCGCCTATCCCATCCGCGTCCTCTCGAGCGGCCCAGCGCCGGACTCTCGCCGACGACAGAACTTCGGCCCAGCGCTCGCGGTCGGTCTCGACCTCGGGCAGTGGCACGGCGACCGTCGCTTGCTTTACCCAGCGAGGGCGTTGATCGACGGAGCGGACCGGGGCATCGGTTGGGGCAACGGGATCAACGCGACCGATCCCACGCCGGTCGACACGATCGAGATTCGGCCCGAACCCGAGTCACCGAAGCTGCTGGTCTTGGGCGGTGGCACCGTGCAGGTGCGCGGACCCTGGCGCGTGAGATTCCCGCGGGACTCGCGCGCCTAGCGCTTCTTTCGGTCCGGCCTTTGCGTTAGCGCGCTGCCAGCCGCCGTCTTCGACTTCTTGCCTGTTCGTCCATCCTTTAGCACTTTGCTCGCTGCTGCTCCGGCCTTCTTGCTGGTCTTCTCGTTCTTCGCCATCTCACCCTCCAAATCGTGGCTGAAAACCTACCACCTGAAGAAGACCTCTGAGATCTCGGGGTCAGGCCCGTGCCGGTCGCGCGCGACGCGCCAGGACCCAGGTGAGCGCTAGGGGCACCGCGACGAACGGGAGGTAGTACGGGCCCACTCCGAAACTGATGATGGAGCTCATCTCGACCATGAGCGCGAACGCAACCAGCCAGAGGCGTCCCGACCAGACGCCAAGTACGGCGAGGAGTGGAGCGAGGGACCAGACCACGAGCGCAAGGAGCGGCATCGGCCACACGGACTGCGCCTGCACCAGGCTCATCGTGTCGCAATGCGCGGGCGTGAGCGTTTGAACGGGCTGCCCTATTCCCGTTTGGCCGATGGTGGCGAATGAGCAGCGCGTGTAGGTCGGTCCGAATAGGACGAATGCGCCGGTCGCCACGCCAAGAGCCGCAGTGATCAGCGATGCGACGCGCGCGATCACGCCTTTCAGAGCGGAAAGACGTTGGTGCCGAGCTTCTTGTGCAGGCCCTTATCGAAGCTCGCGACTGGCAGATCTTCGGCTTGGGCCTTGGCGGCCACGTAGGCGTCGATAAAGTCGACATCCTTCAGATCGCGTGAGTGCTCGAGCGCCCGCCGCACCACATCCTCTTCCTCGACAATGACGCCCCGCGCGTTGACCAGCGTGAGCAGCGCGGTCGCGACGTGAGACTGTGGTGTCTTGAACACGTGGTGAAGGATTGCCGCTACCTCCCCGACGACCGCAGCGGACAGGCTCAGGTCAACCTCACCCGCGCTCACCTTCTCCATGAGTGAGAGGGCACGCTGATGGTGATCGACCGGAGTCTTGGTGAGGAACCGAATGATCACGTTGGTGTCGACGATCACGACCGTGGCCATCGCTTACCGTCGCGCCTTGGAGCGTTTCTCCCGCGCATGCGCGACGCGGCCGCGCATCTCGCTGATGCTGAGGTCACCCGTGCGCTTGCCGGCGTCGGCGAAGGCGCCCGCGAGCTCGAGCAGTTCGCCGCGGCGAAGCGGCGTAACCAGGTAGCCCTCCTTGTCAGTCGGCGTGAAATGCAGCTTGTCGCCGGACTTCACGCCCATGGCCGCGCGGACGCTCGCGGGTATGGTCACCTGACCCTTGCTGGTGAGCGTCGCGTCAACGGCCGATCCATCCAACGGCGTCTCTTTGCCCACGAAACGGTCCTCCTTACTTGTCCTATTCCTTACACTAGCACCAGTAAGGACCGCGGCGAAGGAGAGGCGCTCAACGCCTACCTAAGCGCGTGCGTACAGCGCGCGAGGCCGCGACAGATCTGCGATCGCGGAGAAGACCGCAAAGATCGCGGCGAGCACGACGGCACTGAAGATGAATCCGGTCGCGTCGTGGACCCCGACCGCTTCGAGCGCAAGCTGACCGATGCCGCGCCAGAGGAACAGGTACTCGACGATTGGGAGACTCGCGACCGAGACGCGGAGACCACTGCCGAGCGCCTCGAGCAGCACGGGACGAACGTGCGGAAGCACATGGACCACAAGGATCCAGCTGCCCCGCAGGCCCTTTGCGTTCGCCACGGTGATGAAGTCGGCGTCGAGCACGTCGACCATCCGCGTCGCAGTGAGCTGCGCGGTGAATGTGATCGCCGGAAGCGAGATCGACAGCAGCGGCAGGATGAGGTGCTCGTCGTATCCGAAGCCGTATACGGGGAGCAGTCGTCCACCGCTGGACGATGCGCCGATCAAGATGACCGCGATCTGCAGGAAGTACGCGACGAAGAACGCGGGCACCGCCGCGAGCAGCGTCGTCACGCCGACGATCCCGCCGCTCGCAAACACGTGACGCCGCCACATCGCCGCGGCGACGCCGAGAAGCGTGCCGATGATGAGTGCGAGCACGGCCGCACCCACGAGCAGCGCGAGGCTGCGGAATGTCGAGTCGATGAAGAGATTCACGAAGGAGATGCCATAGAGGTCGGCGACGCTCCGACAGCCACCCGCGGGCTGCTCCGCGCTTTGCGCGACGAAGCCCGCGCGTGAACACGCAAAGCCCGGGCGCATGACGTAGGGCACGTACTTCGACATGAGGACGGGCACGGTCACCGCGAGGACGGCCCAGACCGCCGCGATCGTCAGCGGCACCCGGAGAAGTCGTGGAGCCCTGAGGTTCACCGCGGTAGCTCCGGTGCCCCGAGCGCGCGGCGACCGGCGAGGTAGCCGATCACCGCGGCCGCGTCAGGGCGCGCGTCGCCCGGGTCGCCATCAGCGCTGATCACGACCGTCTTGATCCCGGGCAGCGGGTCGAGCACTTCCCCGCTCGATGCGGTCTGGCGCGTGATCTCGTACCGCGCGCCCGCCTTCTGCGCGTAAAGATCGAAGGCCGGGATGAGTTCGCCGTTCACTGTCTTGAAGCGCAGCACCCCACCGCGGAAGAGATCCAGGTCGAGCACGAGAACGATCCGACGTTCCTTCAAGGCCTCGCGGACGGCTCTGGAGTCCGAACGGCCATCGAAGTCGACGAAGACGAACGGAGCGTGGCGCGCGACCGCGAACCGCGCGAGCGCGGCGAGGACATCCGCACGGACTGGATCGACCTCATGCGTCTCGAAGTGGCGCGACGCCCACACCACGACTCGTCCTGCATCCTCGGGGACGCCGGGCGCCTCGGCCACGACACTCGTGAACGTCGTGGTTTCTTCGCGTAGCACGACCGAGACGCGTGCGCTGACACCGAGATCTCGCGACGACGAACGCTCCCAATGCTGGCCAGGCGCGTCCCACTCCAACAATGGAGTGAGGTCCAGGCCAAGCGGTGCCACGAGTTTCTGGGCTGCGGCGCGGTCGAGGACGATGACCGGTCTGCCTGAAACTCCGACCGCGGGGAATCTCTTCTCCATGTCCAAGTAAGGGTTCGCGAACCTCCGTGTTCCAGGGGACTGCCTACCGTCATCTCTGTACGAGCTGAGCTCCGGATCCACGAACAAGACCGCCGCGGCTCCGCGATCTAGAGCGGACAGGATCTCTTCCTCCGGCGAGGGCCCGGGTACGTAGTCGAAGTTCGGCGTGGCGATCCCCATGAAGCGCGCGAGCAGCACGACCTTGCCGCGCACATCTATGCCGGCGTAGTCGTCTGGGTAGTCCTTGATCATCGTGCCGAGCAGCCGGCCGCTGCCACCGGCGAAGCGAACATTCGGCGCGTACGGAGTCGTCGCCGGCGCGATGGGAACGAGGCCGCGACCGGCGAACACAAGCGGCGCCTCGACCACGCCGCCGCCCGTCCCGGCGCGGACGAGCGACTGCACCTGGATCGCACCGATGGGCGGGTTTACCGGCCTGGGGTCGAGCTCCGCGACCGAAGCCCTGCTGATCGTCACCGTCGCGGGCCCGCTGCGTACGATGTCCACGTCGTGCCGCACGGCGGGGTACGTGCGCAGTCCGGCCAGCTCGAAGGCACTCGTGAGGTCGCCAGTGGACCGCAGCTCGCTCCGTGCGGCAGCGGACCACTCGCGTGCCTCC
>JALYLT010000143.1 GCA_030774095.1 Chloroflexota bacterium | reverse complement strand
TGTCGTTGAGGAACTGGCGTTGGTCCCAGACGTGGTTGCCGTTCGTGACGACGTCCGCGCCGTTTGCATTCAGCTCGCGCGCGATATCCAACGTGAGTCCCGCGCCACCCGCGGAGTTCTCACCGTTGACGATCGCGAAGTCGATCCCTCGCTCCGCGCGGATCTTCGGAAGAAGAGCCGCGACAGCGTTACGACCGGGTCGACCAACGACGTCGCCGACAAACAAGATTCTCAAGGTCTAGTGATGCGCAGAGCGCGGCGAGGACGACTTAGAGGGGGGAGGCGAAGAGCGAGCGGGAGGCGGGCCAGACCGAGGGCCCCCGCGCGCGAGGGGACCCCGCCCCGAAGGGACGGGGTATCGCGCGAACAGAGGGTTTCGGTCTGGCACGCCGACCGCGAGTGTCAACGCACTCCTACTTGGCGTACTCGACCGCGCGCGTTTCGCGTATGACCGTCACTTTGATCTGACCGGGGTACTGGAGTGACTCTTGAATTTTTTGCGCGATGTCGCGCGAGAGACGCGCCGTCGAGAGATCGTCGATCTGCTCGGGCTTCACGATGACGCGGATCTCACGACCCGCCTGGATCGCGAATGACTTCTCGACGCCCTGGAAGCTGTTCGCGACGCTCTCGAGCTCCTGCAGGCGCTGCAGGTAGTTCGAAACGATCTCGCTGCGGGCACCCGGTCGCGCGGCGCTGATCGCGTCGGCGGCGGAGATGAGCGTTCCGACCATGGTCACGGGTTCAACGTCGCCGTGGTGACCGACGACGCCGTCGATCACGTCTTGCGGGAATCCGTACCGCTTGAGCAGCTCACCGCCGATGATCGTGTGCGGGCCTTCGACCTCGTGGTCGATCGCCTTGCCGATGTCGTGCAACAGGCCCGCGCGCTTCATCGTCTGCGGGTCGTAGCCGGTCTCGGACGCGAGCATGCCGGCGACGTGTGCGACCTCGATCGAATGACGCAGGACGTTCTGTCCGTACGACGTGCGGAAGTGCAGACGACCCAGCAGGCGAACGAGGTCGGGGTGAAGTCCCGCGAGGCCGACCTCATAGATCGCTGACTCGGCGGCCTCCTTCATGACCTGATCGATCTCGGTCTTCGCCTTCGCGACCATCTCCTCGATGCGCGCGGGATGGATGCGGCCGTCGACGAGGAGCCGCTCGAGGGCACGCTTCGCGACCTCGCGGCGGATCGGATCGAAGCCGGAAACGACGACGGCTTCGGGCGTGTCGTCGATGATGAGATCGACGCCGGTGAGCGTCTCGAGGGTGCGGATGTTCCGGCCCTCTCGGCCGATGATGCGGCCCTTCATGTCGTCGCTCGGAAGGGCAACGACGGTCACGGTGTGTTCGGCGGTGTGCTCGGCGGCGTACCGCTGGAGCGCCATTGTGATGATCTCGCGGGCGCGGGCGTCGGCGGTTTCACGCGCCTCCTGCTCGAGGTCGTGCACCTTGCGATTGGTGATGTCGCGCATCTCGTCCTCGACGCGCTTCAGGAGTAGCCCGCGCGCCTCGTCCATCGAAAGGCCCGCCACGCGAGACAGCTCGGTCCGCTGCTCGCTCTGCAGCTGGGCGATCTTCTCCCGCTCGGCTTCGAGATCCAGCTCCTTCTCCACCAGGCGACGCTCCCGCTGATCCACGGCGGCGAGCTTCTGGTCGAGCTGTTCGTCTTTCTTGTCCAGCCGGGTCTCGTAGCGCTGGAGCTCCGCGCGGCGCTCCCGGTTCTCGGTCTCGGCCGTCTTGGCCAGCGTGATGGCTTCATCCTTGGCTTCGAGGAGGATCTCCTTCTGCTTCGCGCGGGCCTCCGCGACTAGCCGCTCCCCATTGGCACGCGCGGCCGTTTCGCTGCCGAGCGCGAGGGAACGGCGCACCAGGAGGGCAACGGCGAAGCCGACAAGGCCTCCGACGAGGGCCACAAGGCCCACGACGAGGGGGTCGGGCATCTCAAGTTCCTTTCCGTGTGGCGCGAACGCAAGGACGCTCGCCGTACCGGGGCGAACGCCCCTTTGATCGCGTAAGCGGCCGACGGAACGGCGTGCCCCGCCGGCCGGGGTTCACAAGTTCTAAGTGCATCGAGGATAACGCCGGTCACCCCGCGTACGCAATGCGGACGGCGCTAGCCTGCAACGGATGCGCGAGTACGCACCGCCCGGCACGCGTCTGCTGCTCGCAAGCGCCTTCGTGTCGACCGTGCCGATGGGCTACCTGCTCGTCGTGCTGCCCCTCTACCTCGTCCGCGCGGGCATCGAGCCGGCTTTCATCGGCCTGCTCTACACGGTCTCCGGACTGGTCACCTCGCTCATCGTCGCGTTCTCCGGAGTGTTCGCCGACCGCTGGGGCCGTCGTCGTTTCATCGTCGCGGGCACTCTGCTGCCCCTGCCGAGCTACCTCGTCTTCGCTGCGACGACCGAGCCCGCGTGGCTGATCGCCGCGAGCATCCTGGGCGGCGTTGGTCTCGCCAACGGCGCGGCCGGTGCGCTCACGATCTCGAGCTTCGACGCTCTGCTCGCGGAGAAGGCCAGCGAGGCGCAGCGCACGCGGGTGTTCGCGGCGAGTCAGGCGCTCTGGAGCCTCGCTCTTGCGGGCGGATCCATCGCCGCGGCCGTGCCGACACTGCTCAGGACGAGCTTCGGCGTCGGAGACCTCGAGAGCTACCGGCTCCCCTACTTCGCGATGGCCGCGCTCACCGTTGCCGCTGCCGCGCTGCTCATCCCACTGCGCGAGGACACGACCGTGCGTGCCGCGCGAGTCGCCTCGGGCTGGCTGCCCCGCAGATCGCGCCCGGCGATCGCGACGTACGCGCTTGGCATCGGCTTCCTCGGATTCGGCCTCGGCATTGCCGTGCAGCTGCTGCCGCTCTGGTTCGGCCTTCGCTTTGGCGTCACCGAGGCGGACCTCGGTCCCTGGTACGCGGCGACCCAGCTTCTCTCTCTCGCGACGGTCGTCGTCGTTCCATTCCTGGAGCGACGGCTCGGCGGACCGCGCACGGTGCTCTTCGCGCTGTCAGCGAGCGGCACGTGTCTCGCTCTCATTGTGCTCGCGCCCGTCTTCGTCGTCGCGGCATGGCTGTTCGTGATCCGCGGCTTCTTCACGAATCTTTCCTGGCCATTCCATCAGTCGCTGCTCATGGCCACGACCGTCCCCGAGGAGCGCGCGACCGCTGTGGGCTCGGGGTTCGCGGTGTGGGGTCTCACGAACGCCATCGGTCCGCTCGCATCGGGCGCTTTGCTTGGCGCGGGCGTCTTCGCGCTTCCGCTCCTCGTCGGCTCGCTCATGTACTTCTGCGGCGGCATCGTGTTCGGCGTCGGCTTCAGTCGGTTGCTCCGTGCCTCCTCCTGAGAACGAGACGCGCCTCGATGAGGCCGCGCTCGCGCAGCTGCTCGCGTCGAGCGCGTGGCGGCGCGAAGCGAACACGATCACGCGCACGTTCACCCTCAAGGGATTCAAAGGCGCGATCGCGTTCGCGAACCGCGTGGCGGAGGCTGCGAACGAGGCGAACCATCACCCCGACATCCACATCGAGAGCTACCGCAAGGTCCGCATCGTGCTCACGACGCATATGACGGGCGGCATCTCTGATGCGGACGTCGAGCTCGCGCGCCGGATCGACGACCTCGCGTGAGGACTCCGTGGGAGGCCGGCGTATTCGTGTATCGAGACGACAGGCTCCTCTTGATGCATCGGGCCGACGATCGCTACTGGCATGTCGTGGCCGGCGTCGTCGAGTACGGCGAGGGCATCGCAGACGGCGCGCTTCGCGAGCTGCGCGAGGAGTCGGGACTCGTCGGAGTGGACCTGATGGACCTCGGCTCGCCGGTAACGTACCCGATCACACCGGAGCTGCGGCAGCGCTACGACTATCCCCCGGACGTGCGCGAGGTCACGGCCTACAGCTTCGCCGCGCGCGCCCCGGCGGGATGGGAACCAACGCTGAACGAGGAGCACGACGAATACCGATGGACCACGGTCGAGGAAGCTCTGTCGCTCCTGTACTGGCCAGAGGCTCGTGAAGCTGTGCGCCGTCTGGCGGCGCGTCTCGGGGCCTCGGCCTAGCTATTCGTCCGTGACTTCGCGCCGCGTCACCTCGTCGATCGTGTCGTAGTCGAAGCCACGCGCGGCGAGGTAGGCGTGGATCTTCCGTTTGCGCTCCGCATCGGGCATGTTCGCCCAGCGAGTCAGCGGACGGGATAGCGCGCGACGCGCCTGCTCGACGTCCGCGTCCGGCGCACGCTCGCCGAGCACGATGTCGACGACGTCGCGCGCGACGCCCTTCTGCGCGAGCTCCGTCCGAAGCGCACGATCGCCACGCGGCTTGAAGCGTTCGCGCTGCTCGACCCACCACCGCGCGAACGCCTCGTCGTCGACGTAGCGCTGCGCGCGCAGACGATCGACGGCGTGATCGATCGTGTCCGCGTCGAATTTCTTCGAGCGGAGATGCCGGTGGATCTCCGCGACGGTGTGCGGACGCCCGCCGAGGTAACGGACGGCGGCCTCGTAGGCGTCGCCGACCGGTGTGGCGCCCGGCTTAGCCCTCTTCGCCATCCGGGCTTGCGGCAACCGCCGCCGCGCCGGACCGTTCGCGCACCTTCGTCTCGATCTCGTTCGCAACGGCCGCGTTCTCGCGCAGGTACTGCTTCGCCGCCTCGCGGCCCTGGCCGATGCGCTGCTTGCCGTAGTTGATCCAGGCGCCGGATTTGTCGAGCACTCCCGTGGTCACGCCCATGTCGAGCAGCCCGCCCTCGCGCGAGATGCCTTCGGCGGCGAGGATCTCGAGCTCGGCGATGCGGAACGGCGGCGACACCTTGTTCTTCACGACCTTCACCCGAACACGGCGGCCGATGATCTCGGTGCCGTTCTTGATCGGTTCGATCGGACGGATGTCCAGGCGGATCGACGCATAGAACTTCAGCGCCTTGCCACCCGAGGTCGTCTCGGGATTTCCGAAGACGACGCCGACCTTCTCGCGCAGCTGGTTGATGAACATGACCGTCGTCTTCGTCTTCGAGATCGATCCGGTGAGCTTGCGCAGCGCCTGGCTCATGAGTCGAGCCTGGAGGCCCATGTGGGCGTCGCCCATCTCACCCTCGATCTCCGCGCGTGGCACAAGCGCGGCGACGGAGTCGATCACCACGAGGTCGACCGCGCCGGAGCGCACGAGCGTGTCGGTGATCTCGAGCGCCTGTTCGCCGTTGTCGGGTTGTGAGATGAGCAGCTCGTCGATATTGACCCCGCAGATGCGCGCCCACTGGGAGTCCAGCGCGTGCTCGGCGTCGATGAAGGCCGCCGTGCCACCGCTGCGCTGCACCGCCGCGACCGCGTGCAGCGTGAGGGTGGTCTTGCCCGAGGCCTCGGGTCCGTAGATCTCGACCACGCGGCCGCGCGGGTAGCCGCCGATTCCGAGCGCGAGATCCAGCGCGAGAGACCCGCTCGGGATGGCGTCGACCCTGTCCTGGGTGTTCGCGCCGAGCTTCATGATCGAGCCCTTACCGAACTGCTTCTCGATCTGGAGGATCGCCTGGTCGATCGCCCTCGTCTTCTCTGTCACTGCCATCTATTCCGTCCTCACACCTTAGCTTCCGAAACGAAGAACGGCGCCGGCTTGCTGCACACCGGCGCCGTCTGGATGCGCGCTAAAGACCGCTCTTACCAGTCCTTCTCCTTGCGCTTGCGGGGCACGAGCTCGATGGACATCGGCTGGACCGGCGCGGCCACGGTCTTCCTCTTCAGCTCTTTTTCGAGCTGCTCTTTGGACTTCTTCTT
>JALYLT010000142.1 GCA_030774095.1 Chloroflexota bacterium | reverse complement strand
TCACGAGCGTGAACCGCGACGAGCTGCCCGACGGGGGCGCCGAGATCTTCGCGGAGACGATCCGGGAGATCCGTCGTCAGTCCCCGGGCACCACCGTCGAGGTGCTGATCCCCGACTTCGTCGGCCGTCCGGAATCTCTCGATGCGGTCCTCGCAGCGCGGCCCGAGATCCTGAATCACAACGTGGAGACGGTCCCGCGCCTCTATTCGCGCGTGCGCCCGCAGGCCCGCTACGAGCGATCGCTCGAAGTTCTGCATCGGACCAAGGAGCGAGCGCCGGATCTCGTCTGCAAGAGCGGGATCATGGTCGGTCTCGGCGAGACGCCTGACGAAGTGATCGCGACGATGCGTGACATCGCATCTCAAGGGACCGACATCCTCACCGTCGGTCAGTACCTGCGGCCGTCTCCGGTGCACCTCCCGATCGAGCGCTACTGGACTCCGGCCGAATTCGACGCGCTGCGCGACGCCGGCATGACCATGGGATTCCGCCACGTCGAAGCCGGTCCGCTGGTGCGGTCCTCATATCACGCGGAGCGTCATGTCCGGCGCTAGTCCGCTACGGTCCTCGTGGCTCGGCCGCGTCGAGTATCTCGCTGCGTGGCGTTTGCAGAGCGCGGTCGCGACGCGCGTCCGCGCCGGCGACGACGAGCGGCTGCTGCTCCTCGAGCACGATCCCGTGTACACGATCGGACGCCGCGGGACGACCGACCATCTGCTCGCGCCACCGGATGAGCTGCGTCGCTTCGGCGCATCGGTCTACCGCGTCGACCGCGGCGGCGACATCACGTATCACGGACCAGGCCAGCTCGTCGGCTATCCGGTGGTCCGTCTCGGCGACGCGCCCGACCTGACGGGCTACGTGCGGGCCATCGAGAGCGCGCTCGTCGACTCGCTCGCGTCGTACGGCGTTGCAGCGCGCACCGAGCGCGGCAAGACAGGCGTGTGGGTCGAGTTGCCAGGATCGGGCGCGCCCGCGAAGATCGCAGCGATCGGGGTCCGTGTCTCGCGTGGCGTGACCACACATGGCTTCGCGCTGAACGTGCGCACCGACCTCGCCGCCTTCGAGCGCATGATCCCGTGCGGATTCGCCCACGAGGTGGCCTCCCTCGAGCAGTTCGGCGTGGCGGCGGACACGCCGGAAGTCGCCGACCGCGCTGCCGCGGCTCTCGCGGATCGCCTCGGCCGTCGGCTCGAGTGGTCTCTGGTCCAGCCCGCGCGGGACCACGAGATCGCCGCGGACGCGCCGGTCCGGTCCGCGGTGGACCTGACGCGGGAGCTCGTGGCCTAGTCCGGCCCTAGGTCGTCTTGCCCTTGCGGGCGATCCCCCGGATGAAGGTCTCGACGGGGATCGCGGTGAGGGTCTCGATCTGGACACTCCCACGGGCGCCGAGCGCGACGGACAGGCGCGCGATCGTTTCGTTGTCCTTCGCTTCGACGATGTTCACGAAGTCGTAGCGGCCGAGCGTCGCGTACTGCGCGACCACACGGGCCCCGAGCGCCTCGACATCCTTGTTTACTTCCTTGATGCGGCGCGGGTTCGACTGGAGCGTCTTGACCCCGGCTGCGGTGACCTTTGTGAGGAGAACGTACGTCGCCATCGCGTCCCTCCTGGGCGATACTCGGCGGAGAGCATATGCCGACGTACACCCGCACCCAGGCCGAGGCGCTGCTGCCCAAGGTCCGACCGCTCCTCGAGGATCTGCAGCGTCGCGTCGCCGCGTACCGGCGGCGTCCTTCCGACCCGGTCGCGCAGGAGATGAACGCGCTGCTCAAGGACATCGCCGAGCTCGGTGTCGAAGTGAAGGATCCCGACCGTGGGCTCATCGACTTCCGCACGAAGTTCCGCGGCCGCGAGGTGTATCTCTGCTGGCAGCTCGGCGAGGGGAGCCACATCAGCTACTGGCATGACCTCGATGCGGGGTTCGCGGGAAGGAAGCTCATCGAAGACTAGACGCGGTACCGCGAAATAGCAGGTCGCGTCGCACAAACGTGTGACGGGCGAGGGACAGACAAGAGCCGCCCTGATGTGGTCTTTACTCGTGCATGGACCGGCACGAGCTTGCATGGGCAGCAGGGTTCTTCGACGGCGAAGGGTGGGCCGCGAAGAACAAGACGCGCGGCGTACAGGGGCGTGTGAATCAGGCAGACGTCAACGGCGTTCCAGCTGTTCTGCTCCGCTTGCGCTCAGCACTCGGTGGGATCGGTGCCATCGGCGGTCCAACTATCAAGGCGGGCCGGCGTCCTCTGTACAGTTGGACGGTCTCGAATCGAGCTGACGTGGAACTTCTGCTCGATCTCCTCAAGCCATGGCTCGGATCAGTCAAGCTCCTGCAGCTCTCGCGTGCGGTCGCACGAAGTACGCCTGGGACCGCGTCCGCGACGCCCACGGATGAGTGGCGAGCCTGGGCTGCCGGCTTATTCGACGGTGAGGGTGCAGCTCACTTCTGAACCATCGATCACACGCCGGCTACAAGACCGGTGAGCTCTGCGTTACGCAGTCATCGCTCGTCGGATCGCCCGAGGTCCTGCGTCGATTCATGCTGATCTTGAGCGCCGGGTACATCTCAGGACCGTATGCGCAGCGGAACGCGACGATGGACGTGTACCGGTGGAAGGTCGCCGCAGAGAGCGACGTTGAGCGAGTCCTCGCCGTGATTTGGCCATGGCTCGGCATTGTCAAACGGACGCAGGCCCAGCGGGTACTCGACACGTTGCACTCACAGCGGCCGCTAGCGCGGGGAAATCCAGCGTGGGGAAACCGCAAGACGCACTGCACACGAGGGCACGCGTACGCGACAGCGCGTATCCGTCCTTACATAGGCCGCGGACTGGGGCAGCAGCCTCGCGACAGCGAGCAGTGTCTAGTGTGCCTGCGCGAATACGCACGAGCGCAGCGCGAGAGACGAAAATCGGCGGCCGATAACGACCGCCGATCAGTCTCAGAGCCGGCTGCTCTCTACTTGTTGAAGTAGGCCTTGTTGATTTCGGTGTAGTTCTTCCATTTGTCCGGCACGGCATCTTCGGGAAAAATCGCACTGACCGGACACACCGACTCGCACGCGCCGCAGTCGATGCACTCATCCGGGTGGATGAAGTACATGTTGTCTGCGTCAGTTGTATAGATGCAGTCCACGGGACAGACGTCTATGCAGCTCGCGTCCTTCACGCTGATGCAAGGTTCAGTGATCACATACGCCATTTCGAGTCAGTTCCTCCACAGCTGCGGTCGCGGCGGCGAAGCGAAATGTATCATCGCAAACGCCTATGAGCGAAATCGCCGAGTTCCCACTTCCCGCTGACGTCACCGACGAAGAGCGCGCCACCGCGAAGGGCGAGATCGGCAAGTACACCAAGATCGTAAGCGAGACGCCGAGCATCATCCGCTTCGACGGCGAGCTCATCGGGCAGACGGGCCCGGTCTGGCACTTCCAATACACGCGTATGTACAAGCTGCCCAAGGGCTACCTCGCCGCGGCGCACGACCTTCATGAAGGCATCAAGGTCGCGTACGCGGACCAACCGGACGGTCTACCGAAAGCATTCGAGAACCCGCTCGTTCGCGAGTTCCTCGAAGATGAACTGCGCTTCCGGAAGATCGTCGGCGCCGAGCACGCCCGCACCTAGTAGCCGCGACCGCAAGTCGGCGCGGCCGCCCAAGCGCGTTCCCGGCGGTCCGATCGATGAGCACATGCGCGCCCGGTGTGACGAACCTGCGCCGCCAGAGCTGACGAGCGGCATCGAACAGTTCAACGCCGGCGAGTTCTTCGAGCAACACGAGACGCTCGAGCTCCTCTGGCGCGACACGCGCGCGCCGGTCCGAGGCCTCTATCACGGCATTCTCCAGGTCGGCGTCGGCTTTCATCACTGGCGCAACGGCAACTTTCACGGCGCATCCACGCTGCTGGAAGAGGGGACCCTCCGCTTGCACGAGTTCGCGCCACGTTGTCAGGGCGTCGACGTCAGCGCGCTCATCGCCGACGCGACTGCGGCGCGCGAGCGGCTCATCACCCTGGGACCCGAGCGCATGCGCAGCGTCGACATCACGTCGCTCGCGCCCCGCATACGCTTCACGCCGTAGTGCTCACCGCTCGGCGCCAGCCATGACCGACCACGATCAGGCGCGCACGTGGGCCACGCGTCTGGGACAGCTCGGCGCGTGGACCTTCGATATCGAGCGACTCACCGCCGCCGCGGCGCGTGAGTACGTTCGCGAGCTCGAGAGTCGCGGCGTCCGCGCGCTGTGGATACCCGAGTCGCTGGGCAGCAAGGAGATTTTCGCGCACGTCGGCCTGCTGCTGGCTGCCAGCGACAGGCTCGTCATCGCCACCGGCATCGCGAACATCTGGGCGCGCGACGCCACCGCGATGGCGAACGGGCACCGCACGCTCGCCGAGGCGTATCCGGGCCGGTTCCTCCTCGGAGTTGGCGTGAGTCACGCCCCCGTCGTGAAGATGCGCGGCGCGTCCTATGACAAACCGGTCGAGTACATGGGTCGCTATCTCGACGCGATGGACAAGGCTCCGTTCACCGGTGTCGCGCCGCCCGAGCCAACGAGCCGCGTCCTCGCCGCGCTCGGCCCACGAATGCTGCGTCTCGCGGCCGAGCGGACCATCGGTGCGCACCCGTACTTCGTTCCCGTCGAACACACGACGCTCGCGCGCACGGAGCTCGGCGCCGGTCCGCTTCTCGCCGTCGAGCAAGCCGCCGTCCTGTCGACGGATCCGACCGTCGCGCGCGCGACGGCGCGAAAGCACATGAAGCGCTACTTGGCGCTCGACAACTACGCGAACAACCTGAAGCGGATCGGGTGGAGTGACGCCGATCTCGCGAACGACGGCAGCGACCAGCTCGTGGACGCGATCGTCGTCTGGGGCGATGCACGCGCGATCCGCGCACGGGTGGAGACGCATCTGGCGAACGGCGCCGACCACGTCTGCCTGCAGGTGCTGCGCGCCGATCTCACGACACATCCGCTCGCGGACTGGCGCGCGCTCGCGCCCGCGCTGCTCTAGCGGTCCCCGTCGAGGTCCGACGGCGTCGGGAGCTCAGACGGACGGAATTCCGGCTGGTCCCAGCCGAGCTCGGAATATGGGGGCAGGTTCACGGCCTCGACGCCGCGCAGCTCGGGGATATCGCTGCGCAGCGCACGCTCGACGCCGCTCTTGAGCTGCAACGATGCGACGAGCCGGCTCGGTCCCGGCCGCGTCAGCTCGACGCGAAGCTTCGCGATGCCGTCCTCGACCTCGACGAGATCGACCTTGCCGCCGCTGCGTTCGAGGTACGGGCGCATCTCGGCGATCTTCGCTTCGACGCGCTCTTTGAGGTCAGGCATCCGCGCGAGCATACGGGGTCCTCTGGTGGCAGCATTAGCGTTCGATGTGTTATCCACCGGGCGCTCGTCCGCCCGATGTGCCCGCCGATCTCCTGCCGATCTCCGGCGGTGCCGGCGGCGAGGACGTCGTCCTCACGAGCGAGGATGCGACGCGCTTTCGCGCGCATCTCGCGAAGGCTGGCGAGGGCGACAGCGGCGTCGTGATCGCGCCCGACGTCCGCGGACTGCACCCCTTCTATGAGGAGCTCGCAGAGCGCTTCGCCTCCGCCGGAGTGCACGCGATCGCCATCGACTACTTCGGCCGCACCGCGGGCACCACGCGCCGCGGCGACGACTTCGAATTCCGCGAGCACGTGGCAAAGACGAAGACCACAACGATCCAGGCTGATATCGCGAGTGCGATCGGACATCTTCGGGGCGCGACCGACGCGCGCCGCATCTTCGTCGTCGGCTTTTGTATGGG
>JALYLT010000141.1 GCA_030774095.1 Chloroflexota bacterium | reverse complement strand
GTACCGCACCCGCGGTGCGCTATCCGGTCGGCGGCCAGTTCGACGTCGAGCAGTACAGCAACGAGGACGACTGGCTCAGCGCCGGCGCACCCCGCTAACCGGAGCCGACTGCCACGGCGTCCCGCCCCGCACGCGCTGCCCTCTTTTCCCTTTTCGTCCTGCTCGCGCCGGTCATCACCTCGTGCGCGCCCACGGTGCCGACGCGCCGCGATGTCGTGCTCGGCATCGCTGGCGAGCCGCGCGCGATCCTGAGCGACGAGCCGAGCGCCCAGGTGCTGCAAGCGGCGGTGACCGAGTCGCTCGTGCGCCGCGACGAGGACGGCGGGTTCGTGGCGCGGCTCGCGACCGAGGTCCCGACCATCGCGAACGGTGGCGCGCGCATCGTGACCGACGCGGCAACTCCGGCCGGACGTCTGGTCGTGACGTTCGCGCTGCGTGACGACGCGCGCTGGCAGGACGGCGAGCCGATCACCGCGGACGATGTGCGCTTCGCGTTCGACGACGACCGCGCGGCTCCGCCGGCCACGGCTCGCCGCTGGATGGCCGATCGCGTGGAGCGCGTGGACCGCGTTGACGATCGCACGACCCGCTTCACCTATCGCGCCGGAGAGCGCTGGGACCTCTATCCACTCGTCGCGCGCGTGCTACCCGTGCACGTCCTGGCGGGCGCGTCGCCGGAGAAGCGCGCGCAGTACCAGCGCGAGCCGATGCACGCGGGCCCGTTCGCCGTCGCGGCGTGGATCCCCGGTTTCGGCATGACGCTCACCGCGTTCCCACGCTACGTCGGTGGCGCGCCTGCGCTCGGACGGATCGAAGTCCGCTTCTACGGCGACCGCGGCGCGGTCGTCGACGCGCTGCGGCGTGGCGAGGTGGACGTCGCCGGTGCGCCGGCTGTCGAAGCGGATCTCACGCGCACGCTCGATCGGTTCGCCGACGGACCACGTCTTCAGGCGCTGTACAAGGCCGCGAACGCGGTCGAGATGCTGCGCTTCGGAATGAAGGGAACGGTGTTCACCGATCTGCGCGTGCGTCAGGCCGTGGAGCTCGCGCTCGATCGCCGCGCTCTCGTCGAGACGATCTTCGCCGGCCGCGCACGGGTGCCGCGCTCATATCTCGTCGCCCCGCTCTGGGCCGCGACGGAGCCGCTCGAGCCGCCGCGAATGGATCGCGAGGGCGCGCGCGCCTTGCTCGCGGCCGCCGGATTCCGCGCCGGACGCCTGGGCATCCTCGAGCGAGGTGCGGAGCGCATGACGGTCACGCTGCAAGTGGCGACCGGATCGCAGGCGCGCATCGATGCAGGCCGGCGTCTCTCCGGCGATCTCGCGGCGGTCGGCATCGCCGCGACCGTGCTCGAGCGTTCGCCCGCGGATGTGCTCGACGCCGTCACGCACGGCGACTTCGACCTGGCCTTGGTGTCCGAGCGCACCGACGATCCACAGCTCGCATCGGAGCGATACGTGGGCGTCATCGGTCCGTGGTTCGACGTGCTGCTGTCGGCGGCAGCGGCCGCCCCGGAGCGCGCCGACAAGCGAGCGCTGTATGCCGAGATGCAGCAGCTTTGGGCCGCGTCGTTGCCCGGCATACCGCTCTATCAGGAGCTTCTGGTCGATGTCGCGCCGCGCACCCTCGCAGGCATACAGCCGTCTCCAAATGGAGATCCGCTGACGTGGAATGCGCGCGACTGGCGTTTCGTCCCCGCGAACTGAACCGCAAAGTGCCGTCATAGGTAGTGGCTTTTAGATGGGTCCCTATGTCCGGATGCGCGTCGTTTGTCGATTGACGCGCTGAGGGACAGGGCCCCAGAATGGCCATGTCCGCTCGCATTTACGGCCGCAGGTCCGCGCGCGGGTACCCATGGCACAACAGGAGGAGGAGCGCATGACCAAACGCCGCACCGGCATCTGGTCCATTCTCGCGATCGCGTCGCTGCTCGTCGGCGCCTGTACGCAGGCACCGGCGGGACAGACAACGACAACTGGCGGCACGACGGCCGGCCAAGCTGACACCAACGGGACGCTGACCCTGAACATGGGCAGCGAGCCCGACACGATCGACCCCCAGAAGTCGTCGTTCGTGAACGAGATCGGGCAGGCCTCATTCGTCTTTGAGGGCCTCATGTCATTCGACACCAAGACGAGCAAGCCCGTCCCCGCGGCAGCCGCGGCGGCACCGAAGCTGTCGGCTGACGGTCTCAAGTACACCTATACGCTCAAGGACGGTCTCAAGTACTCGGACGGCGCGGCACTGACCGCCAAGAACTTCGAGTACGCCTTCCTGCGTGGGTGCGACCCGGCAGCGGCAGGCGACTACGCCTTCGTCTTCTACATCATTGTGGGCTGCGAGGCTTACAACACGATGGACACCAAGAAGGCGACGCCGGCTGAGCTGACGGCGGCACGCGCCAAGGTCGGAGTCAAGGCGACGAGCGACAAGGACATCGAGTTCACGCTCACCGACCCGGCTCCGTACTTCGTTCCGATCACCGCCCTGTGGCAGGGCTGGCCGGTCCGCGAGTCCGACGTCACCAAGGGTGGCGACAAGTGGACCGAGCCCGCGACGTACATCGGCAACGGTCCCTTCAAGCTTGCCGAGTGGAAGCACAACGAGAAGATGGTCTTCGAGCGGAACGACAACTACCGCAAGAAGATGCAGCTCAAGACGATCACCAAGGTCATGATCAACGAGTCCGCCGTTGCGTTCGCGGCGTACCGCAACAACGAGCTGGACATCACGGGCGTCGGCCCGACCGACCTGCGCACCGTTGAGGGCGACGCAGAGCTCAAAGCACAGGTCCTCGACGTTGGCGGATCGTGCGCCTTCTACTACGGCTTCAACGTTCGTCGTCCGCCGTTCAACGACGTCAATGTCCGGACGGCATTCTCGAAGTCGTTCGACCGCGCCGCGTTCGTGAAGGATGTCCAGCAGGGCATCGGCAAGGCCGCCGACGGCGGCTTCATTCCGCCGGGCTTCCCTGGCTACGACAACACGGACACCGAGCAGAAGTACGATGTCGCCGCGGCGAAGGCGGCGCTTGAGAAGGCGAGCCCCGAAGCCAAGGCGGGCCTCACCGGCCTCAAGTACACGTTCTCATCCAGTGCCACGAACAAGGCTCGCGCCGAGTGGGCGCAGGGCCAGTGGAAGACCAACCTCGGCGTCACCGTCGAGCTCGACCCGGTCCAGAGCACGGCGTACACCGCGCTCTTCAAGAAGGGTCAAGACGCACCACAGCTGTTCTTCCTCGGTTGGTGCGCGGACTTCCCGGACCAGCAGAACTGGCACTCGACCGTGTGGGCCACCGGCGGCGTGAGCGCCGCGCGGACCGGCTACTCGAGCTCGGCATTCGACAGTCTGACCAAGGCGGCTGACAAAGAAGCAGACGCCACCAAGCGCGATTCGACCTACAACCAGGCTGGAAAGCAGCTGAGCAAGGACGCTCCTGCAGCTTGGGTGTTCTACGACCAGAGCAAGTACCTCGTGAAGCCGTGGCTCAAGGGCATCACCGCGAACCCGATCGACTACGGCATCCCAGGCTTCTTCTCCTTCGAGAACATCAACGTCGTCAAGCACTAAGCCTCAGTAACGCTGAGCGAATGAGAGGGCCGGCCGAAAGGCCGGCCCTCTTTCTATTCCGCCGCGTATGTGTCGGCGGCGAGCTCGTCGCGGCACTCCTCTCGCTCGCTGCTGGCCACGCCGGCCCGCTGATCACCCAGCGCGCCTGTTCGGGCCGGCTGGGAGCAGACGCTCGCTCGAGGAAGCACCGCGACGCACTCGCCGCCTCACCCGCGGCGCGACTCTGATGCGGCGCGATCGCTCCACGTGAGCTCGCGCTCCGGCAGCGTTCGAAGTTATTAAATAGGTGAACGTCTTGCGAGTGTTGTCCGGTATACACTTCGAAACGGTGCTCAAATACACCATTCGGCGCCTCCTATTGATGATTCCGACGCTGTTTTTCGTCTCGCTCATCACGTTTGGGCTGGCGAAGGCGGCGCCCGGTTCACCCTTCGACAAGAATCCCGATAAGCCTGCGCGCCAGGCAACGATCGACCGTTGGAACGCCTACTACGGACTCGATAAGCCCGTGCACGAGCAATACATCCAGTACATGGGCAACGTGTTGAAGTTCGACTTCGGGATCAGCGTGGTCCGCCAGCGTCCCGTTTCAGACATCATCGGCCAGGGGTTCCCGGTGACCGCGCAGCTCGGTATCCAGGCGCTGATCCTTGCGCTCGCGGTCGCGCTCCCGCTCGGCGTCATCAGCGCGCTGCGACAGAACACCATGGTCGACTACGGGAGTCTGTTCTTTGCCACCGTCGGGACGACGATCCCGTCGTTCGTGATGGCGATCTTCTTCATCTACATCTTCGCGCTGGGCCTGCATCTCTTCCCGATCACCGGGTGGGGCACGCCGCAGCACATGGTGATGCCGACGGTCATCCTCGCGCTCGGCGCAGCGGCGTTCCTCGCGCGGATCACCCGCGCGTCGATGCTCGAGGCCATTCGCCAGGACTACGTGCGCACCGCGCGGAGCAAGGGTCTGCGCGAGCAGGTCGTCATCGTCGGTCACGTCCTCAAGAACGCGATGATCCCCGTCGCGACCGTCGTCGGACCCGCGGCCGCCGGCCTCATCACCGGCTCGTTCATCATCGAGACGTTCTTCTCCGTGCCAGGCATCGGACGTGAGTACGTGCGCAGCATCCTCGCCCTCGATTACCCCGTGATCATGGCGACGACGCTGCTGTACGCGTTCTTCATCGTCGTCGCGAACCTCTCGGTCGACCTCGTGTACGGCATGCTCGACCCGCGGATCAAGGTGGCGAAATAGTGGCCACCGCGAGCACGACCCAGGAGCGCGCCGCCGAGCTCAACGTCTTGGCCCGCAAGCAACGCTCGCTGTGGGGAGACGCCCTTTACCGACTCATGCGGAACAAGGCCGCGGTCGGCGGCCTGATCGTGATCGCCGCGGCGTTCCTCGTCGCCATCTTCGCGGCGGTGCTCGCGCCATATAACCCGATCGAGATACCGCAGAACCCGGCGAGCCAGATGGAGCCACTGTGGACGGGCTCCAAGTACACGGACCCGCGTTACCTGCTGGGCACGGACTTCCTCGGGCGCGACATCGTGAGCCGGCTCATGTACGCGTCGCGGGTCAGCATGGTCGTCGGCTTCGTGCCGACTTTCATCGTGTTCGGTCTTGGCGTAAGCGTCGGCATGACCGCTGGCTTCTTCGGGGGTTGGCTCGATCAGGGGCTGATGCGCTTCACCGACATCATCTACGCGTTCCCCGATTTCCTCTTCCTGCTCATCATCGTCGCCTCGTTCCGCAACAGCCCGTTCGGCAAGATCCTGGACGGCCTGATGCTGATCTTCGTCGCCATCGCGATCGTCGGCTGGGTCGGGGTCGCGCGGTTGACGCGGGGCCAGGTGCTCGCGCTCAAGGAACGTGAGTTCGTCGAGGCGGCGCGCGCCGTTGGCGCCACCCCGCTCAGGATCATGACGAAGCACTTGTTCCCGAACGCGCTTGCGCCGCTCATCGTGACCGCCGCGTTCGCCGTCCCGGGCGCGATCCTCGGCGAGGCGACGCTCTCGTTCCTCGGTGTGGGCATCATTCCGCCGACGCCGTCGTGGGGCCAGATGATCAACGAGGGCTTCCCGCTCTTCGCGGCGAACCCGTGGGCCGTGCTGTTGCCGGCCATCTGCATCTCGGTCGTGATGCTGGCGTTCACGTTCGTGGGGGACGGGCTGCGCGACGCACTGGACCCGCGGATGAAGACCTAGGCTAGACTCCGCCGACGTTGGCTGACCTACTCGAGGTCAC
>JALYLT010000140.1 GCA_030774095.1 Chloroflexota bacterium | reverse complement strand
AGCTCGTCGATCGAGGGCTGGATGCCGATCGCGACGCCGCACAGGATCCGGTCGCGCGTGCCGCCGAGCAGCTTCGACAGCGATCGGCCGTCGCGCTTGGCGAAGAGATCCCAGATCGCCATCTCGAGCGTGGCTTTCGCCATTCGGTGCTCGCGGATCCACGCGAGGATGCGTTCGGTGTCCTCGGGCTGATGCAGGTCGGCCGCGAGGAGCGCGGGGATGATGATCTCGTCGAGCGCGTACCAGACCGTCTTCGGCGTCTCGCCCGAGTACCACGGCAGCTCCGGTGCGACGCTCTCGCCCCAGCCGACCGCGCCCTCCGATTCCACGCGTGCGATGACGCGCGTCTGGTGCGTCTCCCGCGACCCGCTCGTCTCGTAGGCGCGCTTCAGCGGTAGGCGCAGCACGAACAGCTCGATTCTCTCTATGCGCACGTCGTGTCCTTTCGTTCGGACGGGTCCGGCTTTGCCGGCCCCGTCCGTGCCCTAATCAAAGGACTCCGCATCGCGCCGCGGCTGCGGCACGAGGAGGTACGCGCCACGACCGTCCTGCCCCCGCAGGAACTCGACCGCCGCGTACCCGCGCGCGAACGCGCCCTCGATCGCCTCACGCACGGCGAGGCGCCACGCGAGCGCAAGCTGCCCGTCGCGCGCCTTAAGCTCCTGGAAGTGCGCCGGTATCTCCATGAGCAGATGCGTCTCGTCGCCGGCGGGCGCGACCTTCCCCGGGCGCTCGCCCTCGGCGCGCAGCGTGTACGCGATGCCTTCGCGCTCGGCGTCCTCGAGCGGCGGCGGACGGTCCTCGCCCTTCAGACGTTTGTACGTGCGGTCGTGGCCGATCGGCCACTCGACGTAGATGCGGTCGGAGGGCAGCCCCGCGTTCAGCTTGTCGGGCATGGGACCGTAGAAGTCGCGGTGGTATTCGCGTGTGAAGGCGCCGAGCTTCGCGAAGTTGAACGTGGCGTTGCGCGCCTCGAGCGGATCCATCGTCCAGGCGATGACCTCGATGCCCTGATCGAGGCAGTGATCGCGCTGTGCCTCCTTGAGCGCCTTCGCGAGACCGCTTCCGCGGTACGCCTCGCGCACCGCCAGCATGTGCGAGTGGTGACGGAAGTGGTAGCCGTAGATACCGACGAAGCCGAAGACGAATCCGGCCGGCCGCTCGTCACCATCCGCGTAGCCGAGGGCGACGAACCCGCCGTTGTGGGCGATCGCCAAAAGCAGCTGCGGCGGGACGACCACGTCGCCACTCCACACCTCTTCCTGGATGGGCACCGTTGCGGTGCAGGCGCCGATATCGCGCGCGGTCTCGATCCGGAACGACACAGGTGCGAAGTATCTCGCGGACCATTACCATCCCGCCGTCATGCCCGTCAGCACCGAATTCCTCAAGAAAGTCTCCTGGTTCGAAGACCTCGACCAGAAGTCGCTCGACGCGATCGCGAACGCGGCCGTGGAGCAGCGCTACCAGCCCGGGCAGGAGATCGTCCGTCAGGGCGACACCGGCGTCGGCGCGTTCATCATCCGCTCCGGCAAGGTCGACATTGTCCAGGACAAGGGCGGCAAAGAGGTCAAGCTCGCGACGCTCGGTCCGGGTGAAGTATTCGGCGAGATGGCGCTCCTCGATGAGTTCCCGCGCTCGGCGAGCGCGCGCGCGGTCGAGCCGACGACGGCGCTGGGCATCCAGCGGTGGCACTTCCGCGGCATCCTCGAGAGCCATCCGCAGATCGCGCTGGCGCTGCTACCGATCCTGACCCGGCGCATCCGCAACGCCGAGGCGCAGCACGCCGAGGTCACCGCCCGGCACTAGCTCGCGTGGTCTCAGCGTGACGCGGCGTAGTTCAGCGCGTACGTCCCCGTGGCATCGACGCCGCGCGCCGATCGCACCCGGATGAAGTACGCGCCCGGATCGCGGACGACGTAGTCGATGCGCGCGACGCGATCGGCACCGGTATTGATCTCCGGCGCGACCTCGACGCCCGCTGCGTTGAAGAGCGCGATCGCGCCGCCCGGAAGCGTGTCGGCGTGGAGCGTCAGCACGACTTGGGTGTTGTCGGGGACCTGGATGCGGAAGAAGTCCACGTCGCCCGCAGGTGCGATCGATGCGTCGTGCGTGCCGGGCGCGATCAGGCTCGCGGTCGCCGGCGTGTTGTTCGGTTCATCATCGGCCACACCGCCCGGCGCGGTCGGCGCGACCGTCGGGCGTGCTGTCGGCGCCACGGTCGGCGCGACCGTTGGTGCGGTCGTGGGCGCGACGGTCGGCGCGACGGTGACCGCTAGGGTCCGCTGCGGCGCGTTGGTGCGATCGATGCCGGCATTCCGTTCGCTGCCACCCCGCAGCGCGAGAACGGCGAGCACGAGCACGAGGACGGCGGGCACGATCGCCCGGCGCCACGGTAATGAGCCGCGCTCTCTCGAGGCGCTGACGGCGACCGCACCGGCCCCGCCGCCCGCGACGGCGGGCGCGAGGAGGGTCGGCTCGCTCGGCGGTGGCGGCGCCACGCGCGCGACGGGACTGACGAAATCGGACGGTGACACGAACGGCGACGCTGCCGGAGCCGGAGGCATCGTCGGGACGATCGGTGGCTGCGACGGACTGGTGCTCGGGGCCGCGAACGCCGCCGTCGCCGGAGCGGGCACGGCGTAGTGCGACCCCGCCAGCGCGCGCACGAAATCGCCGGACCGCGCGAAGCGGTCCTCGGGCTTCTTCGCGAGCGCTCGGAGGAGCGCGGCCTCGGCTCCGGGCGGCAGCACGACACCCAGCTGGCTCGGGAGGGGCACCGGCTTGTGCACGTGCGCCATGAGCGCGGAGAGCGGATTGTCGGATGGGAACGGATGGCGGCCCACGAGCAGCTGAAAGGCGATGATCCCGAGCGCGTACTGGTCCGCAGCGGGTCCGGCGGCCTCAGCTCCGCCAGCAAGCTCCGGTGCCATGTAGTCCGCTGTTCCCATGAGCGATCCGGCCTGCGTCATACCCGATCCGGGGCCGACGATCTTCGCGAGTCCGAAGTCCGTCAGCACCGGAGTGCCCTCGCGCGTCAGCAGAACGTTCTGCGGCTTGATGTCGCGGTGCACGATCCCGCGCGCGTGCGCGTAATCGAGCGCGGCGGCGATCGGTCCGAGGATGCCCATCACGTAATCGAGCGGCAGCGGCGTCCCGAGCTGGTCGGCCAGCGTGCCGCCATCGATGTAGTCGGAAACGAGATACGCGATGTCGTCCTGCTGCGTGAAGTCGAAGGCCGTGACGATGTTCGGGTGCCGCAGCTTGCCGACCGCGCGCGCCTCCTGCGCGAAGCGCTCGCCAAAGGCCGGGTCTCCCGCTGTTTGAGGCGGCAGCACCTTGATCGCGACGAAGCGACCAAGACCAGGCTGATACGCCTTGTACACGGCACCCATCCCACCCGCGCCGATCTTCTCGACGATCTGGTAGTTCCCGAGCGCGTTCCCGGGCTGCAGCGTCACTGGTCGATCCCCTCCACCCGGTAGGCGTCCACCGGGGTCCGACGTCCTCTCAACTCCAACGTGCCAAGTGGCGTGGTCCGTACGCCCTCACCCGCTGCCTGGAGGGCGGCCGCCGAGCAGACGACCTCGCCGGCCTGCGCCTGACCCTGGAGCCGTGCGGCGACGTTCACGGTGTCGCCGATCGCGGTGAAGTTCTGGTACTGATCGCTGCCGAGGTTGCCGACCATCGCCTCGCCGGTGTGAACGCCGATCCCGTAGCCGAGCTCGGTCCCGACCTCGCGCGCGGCATCGCGCATCGCGAGGGCGCCGCGCATCGCCAGCCGCACGTGATCGGACTGCGGCACGGGTGCGTTCCACAGCGCGAGGATCGCGTCGCCCGCGAAGCGGTCGATCGTGCCGCCCGTCCCGCGGATCGCTTTTGCCGCGGCGCCGTGATAGCGCATGAGCAGCGAGACCACCTGGTCGGGGGCGAGCTGTTCGGCGATCGCGGTATATCCGCGCACGTCGGCGTGAACGACGCTCACTGTCTGCGTCTGACCGCCGACGTCGACGAACGACGGTCGTGCGTCGACCATATCCGCGACGTTGTCGCCGAGATAGCGTCGCAGCGCATCGCGAAGGCGGACGTGCTGATCCGCCAAAGCGTCGAGCTTCGGCGACGATGTGTCCTCGTCCGCGACGAAGACGATCCCGTTGACGGTGCCGCGCGCGTCCCTCAGCGGTCCGGCGGTGGCGCGCAGCTTTGCGCGGCGACCACCCGGGAGCGTCGCCTCGATCGGACGCGCTTCACCATCCGCGCCGCCTCGGAGCATCAGCTTGAAGACGCGCTGCGAGAGCGACTCGCCGAAGACGGCCGTGTAGCTCTTGCCGATCGCGTCCGCCTCGGTCGTCGATAGGAGCCGCTCGGCGTTGCGGTTGAGCGAGCGGATGCGTCCGTCGGTGTCCAGCAGCACGACCGATGACGGATGGAACTGCAGCAAGGCGAGGCTCAGCCCCGCTTCGTTTCGATCCACTTCCACACCGGTCAGTCTCCCTATCCGTCGGCGCGCCGACAACCCCCACGGATGGGGGATTGCTCCATGTACGCTTCCGCCGTGCCGCGGCTGGTGGAGTGCGTGCCAAACGTCAGCGAGGGCCGGCGCGGCGACGTGATCGACCGACTGGCAAGGGCCATCCGCGACGTTCCGGGCGTCCGGCTCCTCGATCAGACGAGTGACGCCGATCACAACCGCTCGGTCTTTACATTCGCCGGCGACGCGGACGCCGTTACTGGGGCCGCGCACGCGCTCGTCACCGCCGCGTATCTCGAGATCGACATGCGCTCGCACAAAGGCGAGCACCCACGCCTCGGCGCGGTCGATGTCGTGCCCTTCGTGCCGCTCGCGGGGGTGACGATGGAGGAGTGCGTCACGATCGCGCACCGCTTCGGACGCGAGGTCGCCGAGCGCCACAACGTACCGGTCTACTTCTACGCCCGTGCCGCCGCACGCCCGGAGCGCATCCGCCTCCCCGACATCCGCAAGCCGCAGTACGAGGGACTCGCTGACCTGCTCGCGACCACGCACGTGCCCGATGCGGGGCCGGCCGTCCTCCACGCAACGGCCGGCGCGCTCGTCGTTGGCGCACGCCCGCCGCTCATCGCGTTCAACATCGAGCTCGACACGCCCGACGTGAAGATCGCGAAGCGGATCGCTAAGGAGATACGCGAATCGTCGGGCGGCCTGCCGGCCATACAGGCGCTCGGATTCGAACTCACCGATCCGCCGCGCGCGCAGGTGTCGATGAACCTGCTCGACACGACCCAGACCTCGCTCGCGACGGTGTGGCGCGAGGTCGAGCGCCGGGCACGCGATGCGGGCGTGAGCATCCTGCGCGGCGAGCTGATCGGCCTGCTGCCGCTCGACGCGGCACTCCAAGTGACCGCGGATGCGCTCAGGCTCGAGAACTTCGAGCGCTCTCGAGTGATCGAGTCGCACTTCCTGGAGTGAGTCCGCTTCGGCCGCGGCGGGCGTAGGACCTCTCTGATGGAAGCGGATCTCGTCATACGACGTGCGCGCCTTCTGACACTGGCGCCGCTCAAAGATGAAAAGCCGCGCGTCGGTGCGGCAGCCGGCGATGTCGGCGCGATCGAGGACGGCTGGCTCGCGTCGCGCGACGGCGTCGTCGTCGCGACCGGACGCGGCGACGCGTGGCAGGACCTCGAGCGCACTCCTGAGGCGGTCGAGCTCGATGCCGAAGGGCGTGTCGTCATGCCGGGATTTGTCGATGCGCACACGCATCTCTGTTACGCGGGTCAGCGCTGGGACGAGTTCGCGACGCGGAGGAGCGGCGCGGACTACCTCGCCGTCCTCGAGCGCGGTGGCGGGATCCACGCGACCGTGCGCGCGACGCGCGATACAAGCGACGCCGATCTGCTGGCGCTGCTGCGACGAAGACTGGCGC
>JALYLT010000139.1 GCA_030774095.1 Chloroflexota bacterium | reverse complement strand
CGCTGCAACAGGGCATGAGCCAGCTGCTCACATCAGTCCTCACCGTCGTCGGCGTGCTCGCGATGATGCTCTGGATCAGCCCGCTGCTCGCAGGGATCTCCATCCTCATGATCCCGCTCACGCTGGTCGTGACCGTCGTCATCGCCGGTCGTTCGCAGAAGGAATTCGTCGCGCAGTGGGCGCGGACCGGCGCGCTCAACGGGCACGTCGAGCAGATGCACACCGGACACGCGCTGGTGCAGGTGTTCGGCCGGCGCCAGATCGCGATCGCGCAGTTCGATCAGCTCAACGAGGGGCTCTACGCGGCGAGCTTCAAGGCACAGTTCCTGTCCGGGATCATCCAGCCGGCGGTGGCGTTCCTGTCCAACCTCAACTACGTGGGCGTCGCCGTCATCGGTGGCTACCGCGTCGCGTCCGGGACGATGACGCTAGGCGACGTACAGGCGTTCATCCAGTACTCGCGCCAGTTCACGATGCCGCTCACGCAGCTCGCCGCGCAGGCGAACCTCCTGCAGTCGGGCCTCGCATCCGCCGAGCGAGTCTTTGAATTCCTCCAGGCACCTGAGGAGAGCGCTGACCGGGTCGCCCCCGCCGCGTTGCCGGCGCTGGCGGGTCACGTGACGTTCGACCGCGTCGCGTTCCGCTACCTGCCCGACAAGCCGCTCATCGAGGACTTCACACTCGACGTGCGACCCGGGCAGACGGTCGCGATCGTCGGGCCGACCGGCGCGGGGAAGACCACGATCGTCAACCTTCTGATGCGGTTCTACGAGATCGACGGCGGAGCCATCCGGCTCGACGGGGTCGACACACGGGAACTGCCGCGTGACGTCGTGCGGCGCGCTTTCGGCATGGTCCTGCAGGACACCTGGCTCTTCACCGGAACGATCCGCGACAACATCGCCTACGGCAAGGAAAACGCCACGATGGACGAGATCGTCGCGGCGGCAACGGCTGCGCACGCCGATCAATTCATCCGGACGCTTCCTGACGGCTACGACACGGTGCTCGCCGAGGACGCGTCGAACATCTCAAGCGGGCAGAAGCAGCTGCTCACGATCGCGCGTGCGTTCCTCGCGGACCGCAGCGTGCTCATCCTCGACGAGGCGACGAGCAACGTCGACACCCGCACCGAGGTCCTCATCCAGAAGGCGATGGCGCAGCTGCGACACGGTCGCACGAGCTTCGTCATCGCGCATCGACTGTCGACGATCCGCAGCGCGGACACCATCGTCGTGATGGACGCCGGTCACATCGTCGAGCAGGGGAGCCACGCGGAGCTGCTCGCGCAGCGCGGCTTCTATCACGATCTCTACTACAGCCAGTTCGCCGAGAACGTCGGGACCGAGGCCGTTGCCGTATGACAGCAGGCCAAGCCGACTTCGTGATCGAGACCGACCGCTTGACGAAGCGATACCAGGAAGTCGTCGCGGTCGATGCCCTGTCGCTCCGAGTGCCTCGCGGCGGCGTCTTCGGCTTTCTTGGCCCGAACGGCTCAGGCAAGACGACGACGATGGGCATGCTGCTCGGTCTGGTGCACCCGACGTCCGGCAGTGCGCAGATCTTCGGCGACCCGGCCGGCCATCCCGCGACCCTCCGTCGCGTCGGCGCGATGGTGGAATCGCCCACGTTCTATCCGTACCTCTCCGGTCGCGCGAATCTCCGCTACTTCCAGGGGATCGGTCGCCGCGGCACGGCCGCGGACATCGATAGGCTCCTCACGCTCGTCGATCTGGGCAAGCGCGCGGATAGCAAGTTCGCGACGTACTCGCTCGGCATGAAGCAGCGGCTCGGGATCGCGTGCGCGCTCCTGGGCGACCCCGAGCTGGTCTTCCTCGATGAGCCGACCAACGGGCTGGACCCGGCGGGTGTGGTCGAGGTCCGCGAGCTCATCCGTGACCTCGGGACCGGCGGTCGGACCGTCGTGCTGTCCAGCCACATGCTCGCGGAGACCGAGCTCGTCTGCGACAACGTCGCGGTCCTTTCTCGCGGAAAGCTCATCGCGCAGGGCACGATCAAAGAGCTGCTGCGTGAACACGACTCCCTGCGCCTGCGCACCACCAACGATGCCGGCGCGCAGACCGTCCTCAAAGCGCTCCCGTGGGTCGAAGACGTCGCGCAACAGGATGGAAGCCTCATGGTCACCGCCCCGCAGGCTCGGGCCTGGGAGGTCTCCCTCGCGCTGGCCGAGCGGCAGATCTACGTGAACGAGCTCGTCCCGCTGCACCGCACGCTCGAGGAGTTCTTCATGGAGATCACCGGGACCGACCCGAGCACCGGCAGGGAGCGATCGTGATCGCGAACATCGGGAACCTTGCGATCTGGGAGTGGTTCAAGCTCCGGCGGCGCTGGATGATGTGGATCCTTCTGGTCTTCGCGCTTCTGTTCGCGCAGCTCGCGGTGTGGGGAAGCTTCTTCTCGTACCAGAACCTCCGGGACACCGGCGGCGAGCTGACCGTGCCCGCCACGCTCCAGCAGCAGCAGGGCCGGGTGCCCAGGACGGTCCGCTGCAACGACCTTCTGTCGGGCGACGTGGCGCGGCAGCCAGCGGACCTCGACGCGCAGGTGACGGCAGGACTCGCAGCGCAGTGCCGCGCGCAAGCGGTGACGCTTCCGGCACGGCTGTCGCGCGCGTATGGCAATTTCACGCTTCCGGGCAGCATCCCGAACGCCCTGGGCACGGTCCAAACGCTCGGACTCATCCTGATGGCGATCCTCACGGCGTCGGCGATCGGGATCGATTACGGCGCGGGAACGCTGCGGTCCGTGCTCACGCAGGGAACGGGGCGATGGCCCTATCTCACCGCGAAATTCCTGACGCTCGCGCTGCTCACCGCGCTCGGGCTTCTCGTTGCGGCCGCGAGTGTGGCGCTCAGCAGCACCATCGCGGTCGGTCTAGCCGGTGCGGCGCCGGACGCCGCCGGCGTCGCCGCGACCTGGTCGGACGCTGGCATCGCGCTGTGGAAGGCATGGGTCTCGATCCTCCCGTACATCGCGCTGACGGCCTTCGTGACCGTCCTGGCACGTTCGTCCGCGGCCGGCATGGCGATCGGGCTCGGTTATTACTTCGCGGAGCAGCTCATCGTGGCACTGCTCACGAACTTCTTCAGCTGGTTCCAGAACGTCGCCGACTACCTGCTGGTGCGGAACATCTCCGGGTGGACCGGCGGCGCCGGTGGCTTCCCCGGCACCGTGCTGCCGGACCAGACACACGCGATCATCGTGCTCGCGGTCTACACGCTCGTGCTTGTCGGGACCGCGTTCTGGCTCTTCGAGCGACGCGACGTGCAGGGCGCGACCGGCGGCGGCTGACCCGAAGGAGGCGGACGTGAACATCGTTCTCTGGGTGCTGCAAGTGTTGACCGCACTGGCGTTCGGCGGACATGGGTTCCTTCTGATCTCCCGTCCACAGCGGATGGCGGAGCGCGTGCCGTGGGTCCGCGCGCTGCCGACACCGTTCGTGCGGGTGCTTGGCCTTCTCGAGGTCCTCGGCGCCATCGGCGTCGTCGTGCCGGCTGCGACCGGAGTACTGCCGTCACTCACCGTCGCTGCCGCTGGTGGGCTCGTCGCGGTGATGCTGCTCGCGATGCTCTTCCACGTCGCGCGCCGCGAGTGGCCGAACATCGGACTGAACTTCGTGCTGGGTGCGCTCGCGCTCGCCGTCGCATACGGGCGCCTGGTGATCGAGCCGCTCTAACGACACCGGCGTACTGTCCCGGGTGATATGGACACCGCACTATGGGTCGCCCAGGCTCTCGTCGCGCTGGCCTTCGCCTTCCATGGCTACCAGCTCGCGTTCGCGCTGGAGAAGATGAGGGGCCGCGTTGTCTGGTCCCGCTACGTTTCCGACCAGCTGCTTCGCCCCATCGGCATACTCGAGATCCTTGCCGCTCTCGGCCTCGTCCTGCCGACGTTGACGCGCGTTCTCCCGTGGCTCGCGGTGATCGCCGCGGCTGGCATCGTCGCGCTGATGGTGTTCGCGATCATGTTCCACATCCGGCGCCGCGAGTGGTTCAACATCGTGCTCAACGCCGTCTTCCTGATGCTGTCGGCCTTCATCGCGTACGGACGGTGGGTGATCGTCCCGGTCTGAGCGCCCTACTCTGGACGCGATGGCCGACGCGCAATCCCGTATCCGCAACTTCTGTGTGATCGCGCACGTCGATCACGGCAAGACCACTCTGTCCGACCGCCTCATCGAGCTCACCGGAACGGTCGCGCTGCGCCAGATGCGCGACCAGCTCCTCGATTCGATGGAGCTCGAGCGCGAGCACGGCGTCACGATCAAGGCCCGCGCGGTACGTATGGCGTGGACCGGCCGCGACGGCGAGATCTACGAGCTGAACCTCATCGATACCCCCGGCCACGTCGACTTCAACTACGAGGTGAGCCGTTCGCTCGCCGCGTGCGAGGGCGCGTTGCTTCTCGTCGACGCGTCCCAAGGGATCGAAGCGCAGACGCTCGCGAACGCCTATCTCGCGATCGAGCAGGGCCTCGAAGTGATCCCGGTCATCAACAAGATCGACCTCCCGAGCATCGATCTCGACCTGGTCCGCGAGGACCTGCGCACGACGCTCGGCTTCAAGGACGACGAGGTCCTGCTCGCATCGGGCAAGACCGGGAAGGGCGTCGCGGACCTCCTGCATGCCGTCGTCGAGCGCGTGCCTCCGCCAAAGGGCGATCCGACCGCGCCGCTGCGCGCGCTCATCTTCGACTCGCACTACGACGCCTATAAGGGAGTGGTCGCGCACGTGCGCGTCGTCGACGGCCTTCTGAGCGCCGAGGACCGCATCCTGCCGATGGCGACGCAGAAGGCGAGCGAGATGCTCGAGCTCGGCGTCTTCGCCCCGGAGCCGCGTCCGATCACGCGCCTGGCTGCGGGCGAGGTCGGTTACGCCGCGACCGGGCTGAAGGCCGTGGCCGACTGCCGCGTCGGCGACACGCTCACGCTTGCCTCACGGCCGGCCGCGGCGCCGCTCCCGGGTTACCGCCCGGCGAAGCCGATGGTGTTCGCCGGCTTCTACCCGCAGCGCGCCGAGGACTATCCCTCGCTGCGCGATGCACTGGAGAAGCTGCGGCTCAACGATGCCTCGCTGATCTACGAGCCCGAAACGTCGCAGGCGCTCGGCTTCGGTTTCCGCTGCGGCTTCCTCGGTCTGTTCCATCTCGAGATCATCCAGCAGCGTCTCGAGCGCGAGTACGACATGGACCTCATCGCGACCTCGCCCTCGGTCGAGTACCGCGTGATCACGCAGAGGGGCGACGAGATCGCGGTCGACAACCCCGCGATGCTTCCCGACCCAGGCACGATCGAGGAGATCCGCGAGCCGTGGATGAAGACGACGCTGATCACGCCGACGAACTACGTCGGGCCGATCATGGATCTCGCGCAGGGCAAGCGCGGGACGCTCCTCGACATGAGCTACGTCGACCCGACGCGCGCCATGTTGAAGTACGACATGCCGCTGTCGGAGGTCATCGTCGATTTCTACGATCAGCTGAAGAGCCGCTCGCAGGGCTATGCGTCGCTCGACTACGAATTCGCCGAGTACCGCGCCGCGGACCTCGTGCGCCTCGACATCCTCGTGGCCGGAACGCTGGTCGACGCGCTCTCGGTCATCGTGCACCGCGACAAGGCGCAGCACATCGGCCGTCTTCTCGTCCACAAGCTGCGTGGCCTCATCCCGAAGCAGATGTTCGACGTGCGCATCCAGGCGGCCATCGGCGGGAAGATCATCGCGAGCGAGAACGTCAGCGCGAAGCGCAAGGATGTGATTGCGAAGTGCTACGGCGGCGACATCACGCGCAAGAAGAAGCTGCTGGAGAAGCAGAAGGAAGGCAAGAAGCGCATGAAGATGGTGGGATCGGTCGAGATCCCCCAGGAGGCCTTCCTCGCCGTGCTGC
>JALYLT010000138.1 GCA_030774095.1 Chloroflexota bacterium | reverse complement strand
AGCATGTAGTTCGCGCGGCGGTGCTGAGCTTCCTTGACGCGGTTGCGCAGATCCCCCGGCTGCGCATCGAGGTGGACGCGAAAGCCGCCGGCGCGGAGCTTCGCCGTGATCTCCCGCGCATATTCGAGCGCCGTTTCCCGCACCGGGATCACCGCGACCTGCTCCCATGCGAGCCACAGCGGGAAGTTCCCGGCGTAGTGCTCGATGAGACCGCCGACGAAGCGTTCAAGGCTGCCGAAGAGAACACGGTGGATCATCACCGCGCGTTCGCGCTGGCCCTGGTCGTTCACGTACGTCACGTCGAAACGCTCGGGCAAGTTCAGGTCGACCTGCACCGTCGCGCCCTGCCACTCGCGGCCGATCGCGTCGTGCACCTTGATGTCGATCTTCGGCGCGTAGAAGACGCCACCGCCTTCGTCGATCTTGTACGGGACCTCGCGTATTCCGAGCGCCGTCTTGAGCGCCTCCTCGGCCTTGTCCCACAGCTCGTCGGAGCCGAGGCGCTTCTCGGGTCGGGTGGAGAGGTAGATCGACGGCTCCGTGTAGCCGAAGACGCCGAGGAACTCGAGCGCGAGATCGAAGACCTTCCCGATCTCTTCCTGCGCCTGCTCCCAGGTGCAGAAGATGTGGGAGTCGTCCTGCGTGAAGCCGCGGACGCGCAGCATCCCATGCAGCGTGCCGCCGCGCTCGTAGCGGTAGACGGTGCCGAGCTCGCCGATGCGCAGCGGAAGCTCGCGGTACGAGTGGATCTTCGACTGGAACACCTTGATGTGGCCCGGGCAGTTCATCGGCTTGATCCAGAAGTTCTGCGTGCCGTCGTCGAGCGCGAGCGGGCCGTACATGTTCTCGCCGTACTTCTCGAGGTGCCCCGAGCGCTGATAGATCTTCTCGTGCGCGATGTGCGGCGTGTAGACGAGCGTGTAGCCGCGCTCGTGATGGATCTTGCGCCACCACGCCTCGAGCTCCTCACGCACGATCGACAGGTTCGGCAGCCAGAGCACCAGACCGGAGCCAAGCTCCTCGTCGATCCGGAAGAGCTCGAGCTCTTTGCCGAGGACGCGGTGATCCCGCCGCTCGATCTCCTGCAGCCGCTTCAGGTAGTCGTCGAGCTGCTTCTGATCCGGCCAGACCGTGCCGTAGATGCGCTGGAGCTGCGGATTGCGCTCGTTGCCGCGCCAGTACGCGCCCGCGATGGAGAGCAGCTTGAACGGACCGATCTTGCCCGTCTTCTCCACGTGCGGCCCTTTGCAGAGATCGACGAAGCCGTTGTGCTGGTAGGTGCTGATCCGGCCGTCCCTGACCTCATCGCCGCTCTCTTCGTCGGTCCCGCCCTCGGACAGCTTCTTGATCTGGTCGACCTTGTAGTCCTGCTTCCGCTCACCGAAGAATCTCAGCGCATCCGGGACGGTCATCTCGCGGCGCTCGAACGGCGAGTCGTGCTTCACGACCTCCTGCATCTTCGCCTCGATCGTCGCGAGGTCCTCCGGCGCGAGGGCGCGTGGGAGGTCGAAGTCGTAGTAGAAGCCGTCCGTGACCGGCGGCCCGAAGCCGAACTTCGCGCCCGGGAACAGCTCGAGCACCGCGCCGGCCATGACGTGCGCGGTCGAGTGCCGCAGCGCGTAGAGCGCTTCGTCACCGTGGTCGGCCTTCCGATCCGTTTTCGCCATGCCGGTCCTCCTCGCGGAACGAAAAAAGCGCCTTCGTCCCTGATGTTTCGGGACGAGAGGCGCTGCTCCCGCGGTTCCACCCGAGTTCCCCCGAAGGGGCGCTCGCTTGGGCTGTATGGGGCCCACCCACATCGCTCGGCGGTGGTCTCCGACCGCTTTGCCTGCCCGGCTCACACCTTCCCGGGCTCGCTTACGGCAACTGCGTGCGGCACTGTCCGCTTCGTCGCGAGCTGCGAAGCATAGCGCAGGCCGCGGCGAATAGGCTCTGCCCCCTCCGTGCGTCTCGACACGCTTCGCCTTGACTGGGAGCTCGCTCGGCGCGGCTACGCGCGCTACGCGGCCTACCCGGCCGCGAGCTTCGCCGGGATCTTCGTGAACACCATCTTCGGATTCATGCGCACGTTCGTCCTTCTCGCGTTGTTCGAGCAGCGGGATCGGATCGCCGGCTACGACGCGAGCGCAACGGTCACGTACGTCTGGCTGGGCCAGGCGATGATCATGACGATCTTCATCTATGGCTGGCAGGATCTCGCGCTGCGCATCCGCTCGGGAGACATCGCCGGTGATCTCGTCCGCCCCGTCCATCCGCTGCGCGCCGCGCTCGCATTCGACCTGGGGCGCGCGCTGTATCACGCGCTCTTCCGTGGGATCCCGCCGCTCCTCATCGGCGCGATCGTGTTCCGGCTCGTGCTGCCCGCCGGCGCCCTCGAGTGGATCGCGTTCGCCGTCAGCGTTGTGCTGGCGATCGTCGTGAGCTTTGCCTTTCGCGCCATCTACAACGTGGTCGCCTTCTGGACCACCGACCACCGCGGCGCCTTGCTCCTCGGAGGGATCGCGGTGAACCTGTTCTCCGGGTTCATCGTTCCGGTGGCCTTCTTCCCTGAGTGGCTCGCCGCGGTCGCGAACGCGACCCCGTTCCCATCGATGGTCCAGCTGCCGATCGACATCTACATCGGGCGCGCCGTCGGCATCGACGTTCTTCGGATCCTTGCCGTCCAGCTCGCCTGGGCTGGGGCGCTCCTCGTCGTCGCGGAGCGTCTCTTCGCGCTCGGTGTGCGCCGTCTGGTCGTGCAGGGTGGCTGAGCTTCGCGAGTCGCTGTCGCTCTACGGACGGCTGATCGCCGCACGCGTGCGCGCGCAGCTCCAATACCGAACGTCGTTCGCGATCGAGACCGTCGGCGTGTTCCTGATCTCTTTTCTCGACTTCGTCGCGATCCTGATCATGTTCAGCAACGTCCCGCGGCTTGGCGCCTGGAACGTCTCGGAGGTGGCGTTGCTCTACGCGCTCGCCACGCTCTCCTTCGCGTTCACCGATCTCGTCATAGGCCATCTCGATAGCTTCCCGGCACTGGTCCGCGATGGGAACTTCGATCTCATGCTGGTGCGTCCCCGGAGCACGCTGTTCCAGGTCATCACCGGCGACTTCCAGCTGCGACGGCTCGGACGCGTGGCGCAAGGGCTCTTCGTGCTCACGTTCGCGCTGAGCACCCTGCCCATCGACTGGACGCCCGACCGCGTCCTCGTTCTGGCGCTCGCGATCCCGTCGGGCGTCCTGATCTACGGCTCCGTCTGGATCGCGGCGATCTGCATCGCGTTCTGGACGGTCGAAGGGCGTGAGGCCGCGAACGCTTTCACCTACGGAGGCGCATTCCTCGCGCAGTACCCCATCAACATCTACGACCGCTGGCTCCGCCGATTCCTCGCGTACGTGGTACCGATGGCGTTCATCGCCTACTTCCCGGCGCTGTACGTCCTCGGCAAGACCGACCCGCTCGGCCTGCCCCAGGTCCTGCAGATCGCCTCGCCCTTCGTTGCGCTCGCCGCGGCCCTCGTAGCCTCGGTGGTCTGGCGCTTTGCGGTACGGCATTACCAGAGCGCGGGGGGCTAACCGATGGCGCTGATCGAGCTCGAGCACGTCGCCCGGGACTTCGTGGTCCATCGCGCCCTTGGCCGGTTCCGGCGCGAGCGCACCACGGTCCGCGCGGTGCAGGATCTCTCGTTCTCCGTCGAACGCGGCACGATCCTCGGCTACATCGGACCGAACGGCGCGGGCAAGTCGACCACCGTGAAGATGCTCACCGGGATCCTCGTGCCAACGGCGGGCCGGGTATCGGTCGCGGGCCTCGTCCCCTGGGAGGACCGCGTCGACCTGGCGCGGCGTATCGGGGTCATGTTCGGTCAGCGCGTCCAGCTGTGGTGGGATCTGCCGCTCCTCGATTCGCTGGAGCTCCTGCAGCATATGTATCGCGTACCGCCGGACCGCTTCCGACAGAGCCTGGCGTCACTCCGAGAAGCGCTGGACCTGGATCCGTTCCTCCGTACGCCCGTACGGCAGCTTTCGCTGGGGCAGCGCATCCGTGGAGAGCTGGCGGCCGCGATGGTCCATGAACCCGAGATCCTGTTCCTCGACGAGCCCACCATCGGGCTGGACGTGGTCGCCAAGCAGCGCGTGCGCGAATTCCTGCTTCGCGCGAACCGCGAACGCGGCGTCACCGTGATGCTCACGACGCACGACCTCGCGGATATCGAGCGCCTCTGCTCCCGCATCCTGATCATCGACCATGGACGACTCATCTACGACGGCGACGTGAATGCGCTGAAGGAGCGCTACGGCCCCGAACGCGTCCTCGTCGTCGACCTGGAGGACTCGCAGCCGCCGCTTCAGGTCGAAGGCGGCCGGGTCATCAAGGTGGAAGGTCCACGTCAGTGGATCGCCTTCGACCGCGCACGAACCAGCGCCGCGCAGCTCGCGGCAGCCGTCGCTACGCGCGCAAGTCTTCGTGATCTGACCGTCGAGGAGCCGGAGATCGACGACGTCGTGCGGCGGATCTACCGGGAAACGCGGCCCTAAGGACCCGCGAGCGGATGCGGGTCTCGAACTAGGCGATCGAGCGGGCGAGGGTGTCCCAGACGCGCTCTTGCACGGCGGCCGGGGCGGACCAGCGCTCCTCGACGCGGCGGCCGATGACGGTCATCTGGTTCGAGTAGAGCTGCGCCGCGGACTGGAGCATCTCGAGCGCCTCTTCGCGCGCGGGGTGCTCGCGCCAGTCGAGCACGGCGACGCGCGCCTTCGCGATGCGCTGGTGGATCTTGTCGAGCACGACGTACTCGGGGCCCTGAGGCCAGCGCTGCGCGCCGACGTCGATGCCATGCACGAAGGTGACGCCCACGAGGTCGGCCGTGCGGAAGTCATTGCCGCGGAACTCGTTGATCTTTCGCATGGGGTTGAGGTTCTCAGCGCCTGCGCCCCACGGCCGCCCGTAGACACGGACGTTGGCGATGCGGCCGGAGAACGTGCAGTCAATGAACTCGGCGGTGAAGGACTCCCAGCCGTCGATCTTGGCGTTGTCGAACCGACAGCGCTCGAAGCGCGCCTGGCCTGGGCGGACGGCACGCAGGTCGGCTTCATCGAAGCGGCAGTCGCGGAAGACGCTGCGCCGCCGGGAAGAGAACAGCGGTTGGAAGCGGCGGTCGAGCGTCTGTCCCCGGAAGTCGCAGTGCTCGAAGGCGCAGCCCTCCGGCGCGAAGGCGTCGAAGGTGGCGCGCCGGAAGTCGGCGTCACGGATCGTGACGCCGTCGAACATGAGGACGCCCGAAACGGCGTCTATCTCTTTGCTACTTGCCGGGTTCGGCGGACGAGTAGATCGGGACGACGTTCGACGACTGAAGCTCGTCCATCTTCGAACGGCCTTCGAAGACGACGCCCTTCTCGATCACGAGGGACGGCGTCGTGATGTCGCCGTGCACCTTCGCCGGGCGGCGCAGCTCGACGGCGGATGTCGCCTTGATGTTGCCGACGACCTCGCCTTCGACGATGACCGTGCCGCAGCTGATCTCCGCCGTGACCTTGGCGCCGTCGCCGACCATGAGCAGGTCGTTGGTCGAGATCTCGCCGGTGAACGTGCCGTCGATCCGGACCTTGCCCTCGAAGGCAAGCTTGCCCTCGAACTCGGAGCCCTTGCCAAGAAGTGCGTTCAGGTCGCCCGCGCTTGGTGTCGTGGACTCCCGCGGAGCCGTGAAGTCACGCGTGTCTCGCTGCTGCATGGTCTTGTTCCCTTCCGAAGCTTCCTCTTTGCGGCCCGATTCAGGGGTCGGGGCAGGTTCCGGCGCTTCGGCGGGACGCCACACCGGCGCCGTCGACGGACGCGCAGGACCGCTCGATCGTTTGAACGTAAGTCGGGACACTATCCCTTCAACGCGCGTTTTCATAGAACGTCACCCCAGTACCAGTGGGGCAAATCACGATCAGCCGCGG
>JALYLT010000137.1 GCA_030774095.1 Chloroflexota bacterium | reverse complement strand
TGCACGTCGTTGGCGAGCTCGGCGTCCAGCGCGCCGTTTTCCTCGGGCACTCGCTCGGCGGCGGGATAGCGCTCCAGATCGCGCTCCGCCGGCCCGCAGCCGTCGCGGGTCTTGTGCTCGTCGCCCCCGCCGGCCTTGGCCGCTCGATGCTGTGGGCGTACAAGCTGTACTGCGTTCCGCTCATCGGCCGTGCGCTACTGCATCCCTACGAACACGGAACCGGCGCGATGATGCGCCGCTTCCTCATCGGGAGGGCGCGACGCGGCGACGACCGCTTCATCCGGCAGCTGCTGCGCCGCGACCGGAGGTCTCCGGCCACGACGCGCTCGATCCGCGCGATCGTGTGGGCGAATCAGCCGCCACGCTGGCGACGACTTCTCCTCATGCCGTTCCCTGGCGGCGAGCAGCTCGGGTACACGCTCCGCGGCCACGTCTCCGCACTCCGCGACATCCCGACGCTGGTCTTGTGGGGCACCGATGACCGCGTCTTCTCGGCGCGTGACGCCGCGTTCTTCCGGCGCGCCAATCCCACGGCCGAAGTGCACGTCGCGCGCGGTATCGGGCACATGCTTCCCCTCGAGGCGCCGGGCTGGGCGAACGAACACATCGCCTGGTTCGACGCGCTCCACCTCCGGCGCGCGGAGCAGCCCGCGGCGTAGGAGCCTGGTTGCTTGGGTTGCCGCGCATACGTGGTGCACGAGGAAACCCCGGCCGTCAGCAGGCATTCACGGTCAGCTGCAACGCCGGCCACGGAGCGTTCGGGATCTTCCACGGCGAGCGCCGCGACCTGCCGAACTCAGTAGTCGGATCGACGACGGCGCGCCGGACCCGGCGCGCCGTCGTCACGCTTTCAGATCCCCGCGACGACAACTGAGTTTCGCGCCCACCCCTCACGCGCCTGTCTTGGCTGCGGGCGCGCGCCCGGCGCCGGTGACAGGGCGGGTCGTGCTGCCTGAGTCGGGACTACGGCCGGCTGGGGGCGCGGCATTGGTCGGGGCTGTGGTCCCGGTATGGCGTCGGTCCCGTAAGGAGCTGAGACGAGGCTCGCGTCGGCGTTGCTGGCGACCCCGAGGACGAGCGCGGATGCGATCCCGAGCGCGACGAGCGCGCATGTTCGCTGTCTCATTGAGCCTGCCCTCCGATCGGTCGTCATGAGCAGCACGCTAGGTCGGGAGCGTTACGGAAACATCGGAGGGGACCCGCGAAAACAGGGAGGGCCGCGCCCACGCGTCGAAGGGGGCTAGCACTCTCCGCTGCGAAGCCGCGCGAGGGTGAGCACTGTTTTGGGGCGCTGGCGGCTGGTGCGAACATCGTCGTCATGAATCGTCCACACGCGGAGTTGCCATGCGCGTGACGATCGCCGACGACTCGGTGCTGTTCCGCGAGGGCCTCGCTCGACTTCTCGAGAGCGCCGGCTTCGAGGTGATCGGCCGCGCCGCGGACGGCAAGCAGCTGCTGGAGCTTGTCGCTGCGGACCGCCCCGATATCGCGATCACCGACATCCGGATGCCCCCGACGCACACCACGGAAGGGCTCGAGACCGCGGCCACGATCCGGGAGCGTTACCCGGCCGTCGCGGTCCTGCTGCTGTCCCAGTACGTGGAAACGACTCATGCGCTGCGCCTGCTCGAGCGCGGCGCGGACCGGATCGGCTATCTCCTGAAGGACCGCGTATCCGACGTGCGGGAGTTCGTCGAGACCGTGCGGCGCGTCGCGGCGGGTGGGTCCGCCATCGATCCGGAGGTCGTCGCGCAGCTCGTCGTTCGCCGCCGCCACCGCGATCTCGTCGGCGATCTCACCGACCGCGAACGCGACGTGCTCAAGCTCATGGCGGAGGGACGGTCGAACTCCGCGATCGGCGATGCGCTGTCACTCAGTCCCAAGACCGTCGAGGGCCACGTGCGCAGCATCTTCATGAAGCTGCAGCTCGAGCCGGCTGACGAAGATCATCGACGCGTCCTCGCGGTGCTGACCTACCTACGCGCCTGACCCACCACTGTGAAGTCAAAAACGTTCCGACTGTTTGGAGGGAGGCGGGAGGTTGACACGAGGCAGACCATGATTTGCGAACGATCATGAGTACCGCTTCCGTCAGTCTGCGCTCCCGAGCCGCAAGTGTCTCGAGCGACGCCCGGTTCGACTGGATCATGCTCGCCGGCGCCACGTGGCTGGTCGCCGGTATCGCGATCGACGGATGGGCGCACAACACCATCCGGCCGCTGATCGACACGTTCTTCACGCCGTGGCACGCGATCCTCTATTCCGGCTATCTCGCGACGTCGGCTGTACTGGCGGTGACCGTCGCGCGGAACAGCGCGCGGGGGCTCACCTGGCGCGGGGCTCTGCCACGCGGCTATGAGGCGGCACTCGTGGGTGTCATCGTCTTCGGGGTCGCGGGCCTACTGGACATGGTCTGGCACGTGGTCTTCGGCATCGAGGTGGACGTCGGGACCCTGCTCAGCCCGACGCATCTCGGTTTGGCCATCGGTGGCGGTCTCATCATCGCCGGTCCGCTGCGAGCCGCGTGGCTCCGCACAGGCGATGAGTCATGGTCCCGGCACCTGACGGCGGTCGTGTCTCTCGCCGGGCTCGTGACGCTCCTCACCTTCATGACCCAGTACGCGAATCCGTTCGCGGGGCTGTCGGTCAGCGCGGGCTCCGAGCCGATCTGGCTCACCGGCTCGCTACGTGATGGATCAGATCTCGGGCTCTCGCGCGTGATCGGGTGGCAGGAGACGCGCGGCATCTTCGGTCTTCTGCTGCAGGCGGGTCTCGTGATGGGCCCGGTGCTGGTAATGCTGCGCCGCGCCTCGTTGCGGCCGGGCGACATGACCGTGGTGCTCGGGCTCAATGCGCTCGTGATGCTTCTGATGCGCGGCAATTTTCCAGCGCTCTGGCCGCTCCTGGCTTACGCCATCGTCGCCGGCATCGTCGGCGATGCGTTGTTGCTGCGCCTGCGCCCCACGGTGACGCGACCGCTCGCGATCCGTATCTTCGCGGCCGCGGTCCCGACGGTGTTCACGACGGGCTATTTCTTGACTGCGCTAGGGTTCCCGGGCGGCGTGTGGTGGGCACTGCCGGATGTGACGGGCACGATCGTCCTCACCGGGATACTCGGCGTGCTCCTCAGCTACCTCGTCTTCCCCGGCGATAGCTAGCAGACGCCTTCCGCCGGCGCTCGCGGTCGATCCACGCGGCCTTCGGCGCCAGCCCGAGCTGACGGCGCTGCGTCGCCGGAAGATATTTCGCTCCCTCGGCGAACGTCAGTCCCGAGACCTCGTCGCGGTGCTCGCGCAGGAAGACGAACGTGAGGTCGGGCCGCTTCTTGCTGACCTCACGCAGCACCCAGCCGATCGCCTTGCGGATGAAGAACTCGCGCTCGGTGAGCATCGGCGTGGCGAGGCGCGCGAAGAGCGGGAAGTCGCCTGCCTCGTGACTCAGCGGCCGAAGCTGAGCGAGCAGCGCCGTACGTCGTACCCAGAAGTTGTCGTCGCGCGCCCAGGCGGGCAGCCGTCGCAGCGCTGTTCGCGACTCCCCCACCACCCCGCCGATCACGTCCGCGGCGAGCCAGTCGACGTGGGCCCAGGTCTTCGACCGACGTACGAAGCCCAGAAGCCACGGAAGATCACGCTCCCTGAGCAGCTTCGCGCACTTCGAGAGCAGCGCGACGCCCGCTGACCGAAGCTCGAATACGTCCGTCGACCAGAGCTCGTCGACGATCTTGCGCAGCTCCGCCCGAGTGAGTTCTGGATGCTCCCGCGCGAAATCGTTCGCTGCACGACGGATCTCCGGCATGCTCGTGCCGTAGAAGCGCAGCTCGCTCTTGAGGTACGCCTTTGTACCGACCGCGCGCGTACGCGAGCCGGCTGCTCGGTAGCGTTGCTCGAAGAAACGCCGCGCGGCGGCCGGCGTCGCCCCGGTCAACGGCCGACCTCGTCGAGCCAGCGTCCGATCGCGGCATCCTCGATCCCAGCGGCGTCGAGCTCCGCCTCGCCGACAACGAGCACCGGAACGCGAACGACGTAGCGATCGAGGAGCGCCACGTCGCGCGTGACGTCGACGCGTTCGATGTCGAGGGGCGTCCGCCGGCTCAACCGACGCAGCGCCCCGAGCGCCTCCTCACAGAGTCCGCACTCGGGCCGCTCCATCAGGCGTACGCGGATCACCAGTTCGCGGGAAGGCCGGCGACGTTCGCGGGGAGACGTACACCGGGCGGATGGATCACATAGACCGTTCCGGTCGATCCGCCCAGCCACACACGCTCGAAATCCGCGCGCGCGTAGACCTTGCGCGCCTGTGCGTTCGCGCGAACGGCGGGATCGTTCGTGATGACGTCGCCGTTCGCCGTGAAGCCGCGGATCACCAGCAGATGGCCGTTCGTGCTGGTGAATAGAAAGCCGGGCAGGGCACCGTTGATCGACGCGATGAGCGGAATCCCCGCCTCGATGAAACGCTCGGCCTCGGTGAGCGATCGCAGGCGCGTGATGAATCCCTCGAGACCGTACCCCGCGGCGTAGGCCGTGTTGTACGGCCAGTTCCCAGCGCCTTTGTAGCTCCAGTCGTAGGTGTACCGCGCGGCATGATCGACCTGACCGTCACCATGCGAGGGCCCGGGGAACGCGGCGAGGTCGGACGCGCTCGGGCCGGTCTTCCAGAAGCCCAACACCATCGCGGTCGACGTCGGGCTGCACCACGCCTCGCCCCCACCGTCGTACTCCGGATAGTGGCCGGTGTGCGTCTCCTGTGAAAGGGTCGGCACGTCGAGGTCGCGCGCCGCTCCGCCAAAGGCGCTCGGGATCGCGTATCGAGCGGTACGCGATGCGACGGCCGTCAGAAGGCTGACCGCGGGCGTGGCCGTGATCCCCACCGCGCGGTGAAGGACGACACGCAACTCGTATGACGTGAGCTCCGCCGCATTGCTCGCTTTCTCGAACGTGTCGACGTTCACGCGACCATCGCCGTCGTCCTGGCCTTTCAGCGTCGTCCGGTGGATCGTGTCGTCACCCGACGACCAGATCGCGAGCGTGTACCACTTCGTCTGGCGCGACGCGCCGCTCGCGCGCAGCTGGACGTCGATCCAGGTCCCGGACGGCGTCGTCGCGTTCCACGACGCGACCAGCTGGTCGAAGGCGAACGGCGTGCGGACCGCGGCGGACGTCCAGATGCCCCGCTCGTCATCGATCGTCTTGCCGTACGGATCGGCATAGACGCTCTTCGAGGGCGACGCGCCGAGCTGAAGCCGCTGATCTTTCGTGACCGAGCCGTCATGCGAACCCGTTTCCAGCGCCACCCGCATGAAGCTCCGCGGGGTCGCGTCCGCGAGAGCGCTGGGCGCGACCGGGGGCGATGCGCTCGTTGGCGCGGAGCTGACCGCCGCAGTCGGCGTGGCGGACGGCCCAGGATCGGTCGCGGACGGCGGGCTGCCTGAGCACGCTGCGACGAGCAGCGCGCTCAGAGTCAGCCCGCGCATGACTGTTACCAGTTCTTGTCGAGACCCTCGACGTTCGGCGGCAGGGAGTGGCCATCGGGATAGATGACGTAAACGATCCCAGCGGAGCCGCCCAGCCAAACGTTCTCGAAATCCGCGCGCCCGTAGACCACCCGCACGTCGTCATCGGACATGACCGCGGGATCGTTGGCGATGACGTCGCCGCTCGCGGTGAAGCCGCGGATCACGAGCAGGTGGCCGCTCGTCTTCTTGAACAGGAAGCCCGGCAGCTTGCCGTTGATCGAAGCCACCAGCGGGATGCCCGCGGCGATGAAGCGCTCCGCTTCCGCGAGCGAGCGCAGGCGCGTGACAAAGCCGTTCATCCCGGGGAACGTCGCCGCGTACGCGGTGTTGTCCGGCCAGTTACCCGCGCCCTGGTAGTTCCAGTCGTAGACGTAGCGCGCGGCGTAGTCCACCTGGCCGTCGACGTGACCCGTCCCCGGGAAGACGCTGAGCTGTGTCGGCGTGGGACCGCTGCCCCAGAA
>JALYLT010000136.1 GCA_030774095.1 Chloroflexota bacterium | reverse complement strand
ATATCGAGGTCGACCAGCACCACACCGTCGAGGACATCGGCCTTGTGCTCGGCGCTGCGATCGACGACGCCCTCGGCGATCGTAAGGGCCTGGTCCGCTACGCATCGCTCGAGGTGCCGATGGACGAGTGCCTCGTGAGCGTCGCGCTCGACCTCGGCGGTCGACCGTACTTCGCGCACGACCTCAAGCCGAAGACGCGGATCGTGGGCTCCTTCGACTCGACGCTCGTGCCCGACTTCTTCATCGCCCTGGTCCAGGGCGCGCGCTGCACGCTGCACGTGACGCAGCTGCGCGGCGGCAACACGCACCACCTGCTCGAGGCCACGTTCAAGGCGTTCGGACGAGCGCTCGACGCCGCGTCGCAGCGCGACGCGCGCCGAAAGGGCGTGCCGAGCTCGAAGGGTCGCATCGGGTGATCGCGATCGTCGACTACGGCGTCGGGAATCTCGCGAACCTCGAGCGCGCGCTGCGCCGCGCTGGCGCAAGTGACGTGCGGGTCACGCGATCGCACGCCGAGGTCCTCGCCGCTCGCGCGATCGTGCTTCCCGGCGTCGGCAATTTCGGTCACTGCGCTCGGGAGCTGCGGCGTTTTGGCCTCGACGCGATGGTGCGCATCGCGCATGACCGCGGCATACCGCTGCTCGGCCTCTGCGTCGGAATGCAGCTCTTCTTCGAGGACAGCGAGGAGGATCCGGGAACGCCCGGCCTCGGGCTCGAGCCCGGCCACGTGCGCCGGCTGCGCGGCGAGGTGCGCGTGCCACACACCGGCTGGAACGACGTCGCGATCACCAGGCCGCATCCATGGCTCGCGGGTGTACCCGGCGGCGCGTATTTCTACTTCGTGCACTCGTACGCCGCCCACCCAGCGAACAGCGGCGCGGTCGTCGCGACCGTTGACCACGGCGGCGCGGTCACGGCGGCGATCGGATCCGAGGGGCTGCTCGGGCTGCAGTTCCATCCGGAAAAGAGCGGCGCGATGGGCATACGCGTTCTCCGGTCGTTCGTGCGCGCGACTGACGCGTGAGCCGATGCTGGCCAAACGCATCATCCCCTGCCTCGACGTGAAGGATGGGCGTGTCGTCAAAGGCACCCGCTTCGTGGAGCTGCGCGACGCAGGCGACCCGGTCGAGCTTGCCGCACGCTACGACCGCGAGGGCGCGGACGAGCTCGTCTTCCTCGACATCACCGCGTCGGCGGAGCGGCGTCGCACCGTCATCGATCTCGCGCAGCAGGTCGCGGCGGCGCTCACGATCCCGTTCTGCGTGGGCGGCGGCATCGGATCGGCGGATCTCGCGACCGCGATCCTGCGCGCCGGCGCGGACAAGGTCGCCGTGAACACCGCGGCGGTGCGACGGCCCGCGCTCCTGAGCGAGATCGCGGCACGCGCGGGATCGCAGGCCGCGGTGCTCGCGATCGATGCGAAGCGCCGCGACGACGGCTCGTACGAGGTCTATGTGGAGGGCGGCCGCACGCCGACAGGGCTCGACGCCGTCGAGTGGGCGCGCCGCGGGGTCGAGGCCGGTGCGGGCGAGATCCTGCTCACGTCGATGGACCGCGACGGCACGCGCGACGGCTTCGAGCTCGAGCTCACCGCGCGTGTCGCGGAGGCGGTGCGCGTGCCGGTAATCGCATCCGGCGGGGCGGGCAGGGTCGCGGATTTCGTCGATCTGTTCCAGCGCACCGGAGCGGAGGCGGGTCTCGCGGCGTCGATCTTCCACTCGGGCGAGATGACGGTGGCCGCGTTGAAGGAGGAGCTCGAGCGGCGCGGCGTCAACGTTCGGCCGAGCGTCGAGGCCGCATGACCGGCGAGATCCGCTTCGACGAGCGCGGTCTTGTCCCGTCGATCGTGCAGGACGCCGCGACGGGCGCGGTGCTGATGCTGGCGTACATGGACCGCGAGGCACTGGACGCCACGCTGCGCACGCGCGAGGTCCACTTCCACAGCCGCTCGCGCGACAAGCTCTGGAAGAAGGGCGAGACGAGCGGCAACGTCCTGCATCTCGTCGAGCTCGTGCCCGATTGCGACGCCGATGCGCTCCTCGTCAAGGTGCACCCCGCGGGCCCGGCGTGCCACACCGGTGATGCGACGTGCTTCGGCCCGGTGAACGCCACGGATCTCGGGCGCTTTCTTTCGGAGCTCGCGGCGATGCTGCGACAGCGCCGCCGCGATCTGCCCGCGGGCTCCTACTCGGCGGAGCTCTTCAAGGCCGGACCGGACGCGATCGCGGCGAAGCTCGTCGAGGAGGCGGGCGAGGCCGCGGCCGCGCTGCGCGGCGAGGGGCGCGAGCGGACGATCAGCGAGCTCACGGATCTCCTCTACGTGATGCTCGTCCTCGCCACGCAGATCGAGGCGACGCCGGATGAGATCAGGGCGAGTCTCGAGGAGAAGCGGCGTCAGGCTCCCACGCGGCGAGGCACGAGCGGATCTGGCTGAGAGCGGCCACGCGCGCGTCGGGCATCGGATCATCAGGCTTCGACACCACGTCTCCGCGATCGATCCAGATGGACCGCAGTCCCGCGTCACGCGCGCCGCCGATGTCGCGCGGCAGGCTGTCGCCGATCATCACCGCAGCGTCCGCGGGGACGCCGATCGCGTCGAGTGCGGCCGCGAAGATGCGCCGGTCGGGCTTCCCGACGTCGAGCTCCGCGGAGATGACGATCGCTGCGAAGTAGTGCGCGAGCGCGGCCCGACCGAGCTTCTCGCGCTGCACGTCGGGCGAGCCGTTCGTCACCAGCGCGAGCCGATGATCGCGCGAAAGATCGTCGAGCACGGCGACGGCCTCTGGATCGACGATCTCGCCAGCGCGCCGCGCGCGGGGATAGACCTCGTCGAGATCCGCGGCGAGGTCCGCGTCATCGACACCGCAGTCGGCGAGCGCGTCGCGCCACACGTCGCGCCGGAACTGAGGGACGAAGTCGCGCAACGCACGAAGTCCGTCGCCGTCTCCTTTGAACTCGCCCCACAGGCCCTCGCCCCACCAGATGCCCATACGGTCCGCGTAGGCGGATGTCGGCGCGGCGCGCCATCGATCGTCCGCAATGCGCAGGGTGGCCTCGTACAGCCGTTCGGGGTCAGCTCGCCCGGCCGCTCGTTCGCAGGCTGTGCGTACCGCACGAAAGGTGACCTCGTCCTCGAGCAGCAGCGTGTTGTCGAGATCGAAGAGGAGCGCACGGATCGCCACCGGCGAAGTCTAGGAACTCCCGTGTGCACCATGCCTCGGGTTCCGCAGCGGGACCTGTTCGCCTCGTGCGCGCCTCCGCTGCACCTCGCGCGAGACTCGCGTCTGGTGACGGCTTAGCCTTGCGACGCATGAGCGTCATCGACCGCGGCAGCGTAGGTGTGGTGCGCACGCAGTTCGTCGACCTGCCGGACCCGCTGCCGCTCGACTCCGGCGCGACGCTGGCGCCGGTGCGCATCGCGTACGAGACGTACGGCACGCTCGCGCCGGCCAAGGACAACGTCGTGCTCGTCTGCCACGCGCTCTCCGGCGACGCGCATGCTGCGGGCTGGAGCGACGACCCCGATGCGCCCACGACCGTCGACGGCATGGGCGCGGCGCAGCGCGGCCGTTCGGGCCTCGGCTGGTGGGACGGCATGATCGGGCCGGGCAAGGCCTTCGACACCGATCGCCACTTCGTCGTGTGCACCAACCTCATCGGCAGCTGCCGCGGCTCGACCGGACCGAACACGACGAACCCACGGACCGGGCGTCCGTACGGCGGCGACTTCCCGGTCATCACGGTGGGCGACATGGTCCGCGCCCAGCGCGCCTTCCTGCGCGAGCTCGGGATCGAGCGACTCGTCGCCGCGAGCGGCGGCTCGCTCGGAGGGATGCAGGCGCTCCAGTGGGCGGTCGCGTACCCGGATGCGATCGACCACATCATCCCGATCGCGGCGACGGCACGACTGGGAGCGCAGGGCGTCGCGTGGAACGCGATCGCGCGGAACGCGATCATGTCCGACCCGGACTGGCAGTCCGGCCACTACTACGGCACCGGGCGGTCGCCGGACGCCGGGATCAAGATCGCGCGCATGGTCGGTCATGTGACCTATCTCTCGGAGACGGCCATGGTCGAGAAGTTCGGCCGCGAGCTGCAGGATCGCGACGCCTACTCGTACGCGCTCGGCGCACCGGACTTCCAGGTCGAGAGCTACCTGCGCTACCAGGCCGAGGCTTTCGCGAAGCGGTTCGACGCCAACGCCTACCTCTACATCTCCCGCGCCCTCACGTACTTCGATCTCGCGCGCACCTACGGGGATGGGTCGCTCGAGCGAGCGCTCGCGACAGTGCGCGCCCGCAGCCTCCTGCTGTCATTCGCGTCGGATTGGCTCTACGGTCCGCGCTATTCGGAAGAGATCGTGGCTGCGCTGCGCGCGAACGGTGCCGACGCGCGGCACGTCAAGATCGACGCCACCTATGGCCACGATTCGTTCTTGCTGGAGGAGGCGCGCATGACCGAGCTCGTCCGGGACTTCCTGCCATGAGAGAGCGTCCGGCGAAGGAGTTCGGCTTCGACACGCGCTCGATCCACGCCGGGCAGCGCCCGGACCCGTACACCGGAGCGCGTGCGGTCCCGATCTTCCAGACGACGAGCTACGTATTCGAAGATCCCGACTCCGCGGCGGCCTACTTCAACCTGCAGGAGTACGGGAACACCTATTCGCGGATCATGAACCCGACCGTGGCGGTCTTCGAGGAGCGCGTCGCGAACCTCGAGCGAGCCGCGGGTGGCGTCGCCTTCGCGAGCGGTCTCGCGGCGCAGGCCGCCGCGCTGTTCACGATGCTCGTGCCCGGCGATCACATCCTGTCGTCCGCGGCGCTGTACGGCGGCTCGATCACGCAGCTGAAGCATCTGCAGCGCAAGCTCGGCCTTGAGATCACGTTCATCGACCCGGACGACCTGGATCGCTGGCGCGCGGCGCTCCGGCCGAACACAAAGGTCCTGTATGGCGAGACGATCGGCAATCCGGGTGGCAACGTGCTGGACATCGAGGGCGTCGCGGCCATCGCGCACGAGCACGGCGCGGTTCTTATGGTGGATTCGACGTTCGCGACGCCGTACCTCTGCCGGCCGATCGAATGGGGGGCGGACATCGTCACGCATTCGGCGACGAAGTTCATCGGCGGGCACGGCACGAGCATCGGCGGCGTCGCCGTCGAGGCTGGCACGTTCAACTGGTCGAATGGTCGCTTCCCCGTCGTGGCGGATCCATCGCCGGCGTATCACGGTCTGGCCTTCCACGAGACCTTCGGTGTGTACGGTTACCTCATGAAGCTGCGCGCCGAGTCCCTGCGCGACCTCGGCGCGGCGATGAGCCCGTTCAACGCGTTCCTCTTCCTGCTTGGACTCGAGACGCTGCCGCTGCGCATGGCGCGCCACGTCGAAAATGCGACCGAGGTCGCGACCTGGCTCGAGCGCCAGGACGGCGTCACGAACGTGCGCTATCCCGGCCTCGCGTCGAGCCCGTACCAGGGTCTCGCGCGTAAGTACCTGCCGCTCGGCGCCGGTTCGATCTTCTCGTTCGACCTCCCGGGCGGGCGCGCGGCGGGACGTCGCTTCATCGAGTCGCTCGATCTCTGGAGCCACCTCGCCAACGTCGGTGACGCCAAGAGCCTCGTGATCCATCCCGCCAGTACGACCCATCGTCAGCTGTCGGACGCCGAGCTCACGGCGGCCGGCATCTCCGCTGGCACGATCCGCCTGTCGGTCGGACTCGAATCCGCTCCGGATCTCACCGCGGATCTGGAGACCGGTCTGCGCGCCGTGGCCCAAATGCGCGCTGAGGTCACCGCGTGAGCGAGCCGGGTATCCCGGAGCGTTGGCAGGATCCGTTCACGATCCTCGGGATCCTCACGAGCGCGAAGACGATCGCGATCGTCGGCCTCTCGCCCAACGAGCTGCGCGCGAGCCACTTCGTCGGCTTCTACCTACGCCGCCATGGGTACCGCATCGTGCCGGTCAATCCGCGCGAGAA
>JALYLT010000135.1 GCA_030774095.1 Chloroflexota bacterium | reverse complement strand
GTCACGGACCAGGCCTTCGCGGGACGGAGCTCGAACTCCGCGAGCAGCGGCAGCGCGATCGCGAACGAGTCGAATCCGGGGCCGAGGTTCGCGCTCGAGGCGGGCACGCGGACGCGCAGCTCGCTCATGACCCGGGCCTAAGCGCGCGCGGACTGTGCGATCGCGCCCATCACGGCGTCGGCGGTCGCATCGACCTCGACGACCTCACGACTGAGCGAGCGCGCGGTGTCCGGATCCTTGAGACCGTTGCCGGTCATGACGCAGACCACGCTGGCGAGGCCGTCCAGTCCGCCGCTCTGTGCACGCTTGCGGAGCCCGGCGACGGACGCGGCGCTGGCCGGTTCGACGAAGATGCCCTCGTGCCGCGCGAGATCGCGGTAGGCCTCGAGGATCTCCGCGTCGCTCACGGCCTCGATCGCCCCGCCTGACTCATCGCGCGCGCGTGTCGCGCCCTGCCATGACGCTGGCGCACCGATCCGGATCGCGGTCGCGATCGTTTCGGGCTTCTCGACCAGCCTGCCGAGCACGATCGGCGCGGCGCCCTCGGCCTGCCATCCGTACATGCGCGGCCGGCGCGTCGACATTCCCGCGCCGACGGCCTCGACGAATCCGCGCCAGTACGCCGTGATGTTGCCGGCGTTCCCGACGGGGATGAACAGGGCGTCGGGAGCGTCGCCAAGGCTCTCGCAGATCTCGAACGCCGCCGTCTTCTGACCCTCGAGACGATGCGGATTGACGCTGTTGACGAGCGTCGCTTCACCCTGCGCCGCGATCTCCTTCACGACAGCGAGCGCCGCGTCGAACGGGCCGCGCACCGACACGACGGTCGCGCCGAATGCGATCGCCTGGGCGAGCTTGCCGAGCGCGACGTAGCCCGCGGGCAGCACGACGGTGCAGGGCAGACCGGCGCGCGCGGCGTAGGCCGCGGCCGATGCGGCGGTGTTCCCGGTCGACGCGCACAGCACCGCGCCCGAGCGTTCCTCCAGTGCCTTCGCGACGGCGACGACCATGCCGCGGTCTTTGAACGATCCGGTCGGATTCGCGCCCTCGATCTTCAGCCATACCGCGTCAATGCCCGTTTCGCGTTCGAGCGATGGCGCGCGCACGAGTGGCGTGCCGCCTTCACCGAGCGTGAGACGAGGTGTGCGGGCCGAGACGGGGAGATAGGCGGCGTAACGGTCGATGAGACAGAGCGCAGGTGTCACGGCGGGATGTTAGCCCTCCTGAGCGCAGCGAAGCTGCGCGAATACCCGAATACCATGGGCGCTGTGAGCCTCAGCGCGAGGGAACATCAGCTGCTCCAGGTGCTGGTCTCGCTCGCGATCATCTACCTCGCGCTGCAGGTGTTCGCCCTCGGGTGGGTCGCCGTCGCCCAGGTCGCGGACGTGGTCATCATCTTCGTCGTCGCGTGGGCGCTCGCGTATCTGCTGTCACCACTCGTCAATCGCATCGATCACGAGACTCCACTCAATCGCACGCTCTCGGTCGTCGTCGTGTATTTCGCGATAGCGCTGGTGCTCGTCCTCATCGGCCTGCTCGCGATCCCGCCACTGGTCGCCCAGCTGAACGACCTGGTCACGCGCGGTCCGGAGTACGGGGAACGAGCATCGCAGCTCGCCGCCGACATCCAGTCCACCCTCGAGCGCATCGGCATCAGCGTGGACCTGACCGAGTTCTACGGAACATTGCCGCGCAGGCTGGGAGATCTCGCGGCCGCGTATGCCGCGGACATCCTCGGCGTCGTCTCTGCCACAGCGACGATCTTCTTCAACGTGTCGCTGGTCTTGATCATCGCCTTCCTGATGCTCAACGACGGCGACTCCATGTGGCGCCGCTTCGCGCGCGCGCTGCCTCCGGAGCTCGGCAGCGAAGCTGAGCTCCTCCGGCAGAGCGCGGATCGTTCGTTCGGCGGATTCATTCGCGGCTCGCTCATCCTCGGCGCGATCTACGGCCTCGCGACGCTCATGATCCTGGTGTTCCTGGGCGTGCCCTACGCCGGAGTGCTCGCTCTCGTATCGGGGCTCACGATGATCATCCCGTTCTTCGGTCCGATCATCGCGATGGTCCCGGTTCTGGCGGTGACGTTCGTGGGCGCCGCCGACCGGCTGCTCGTCGTGTTCATCCTGGTCCTCGCCGTCCAGCAGGTGCTCCTCAACGTCGTCGGGCCGCGCATCATGTCGCGGAGCATCGGGATCCATCCGATGTTCGTGTTCCTCGCCCTGCTGCTCGGCGCGAAGCTCGCCGGATTCTGGGGCGTGTTCCTCGCCGTGCCGGTCGCGGGCATCGTCAACACGTTCGCGCGGTATGCGTACGAGGTCGCTCGCGGTCGTCGGGCACGCACCGAGGCGCGGACGCTCATCGCCGAGCGCGAGGCGGCTTCCGCGGCCGCGGCTGCCGAGGCCCGGGACAACACGGACGCGACCCGCCGTTCGCGCGGCGCTCATGGAACGGATCTCGCTCCGAAGCGCGAATGAACGCACGCCGACACATCCTCATCACCAACGACGACGGGATCGACTCGGACGCGCTCCCGCCGCTATCCGAGGCGCTCGCGCCGCTCGGTGACGTCGATGTCGTCGTGCCCGAGCGCAACTGGAGTGGTGCCAGCCACAGCATCACGCTCTTCCGGCCGTTGCGCGCGCGCGCGACGAAGCTTCGCAACGGCCACGCGGCGTTCATGACCGACGGATCGCCGACGGACTGTGTGCGCCTCGCGGTGCTCGGCTTCCTCAAGCACCGACCGGACATCGTCGTGAGCGGCATCAACCGCGGCGCGAACATGGGCGACGACATCACGTACTCCGGCACCGTCGCCGCGGCGATGGAGGGTCTCCTATCCAACATCCCGTCGATCGCGATCTCGATCGGCGCATTCGGTGGGGACATCGACTATGGGCCGTCCGCGAGCTTCGCGGCGCTGCTCGCCCGCAACATCCTCGAACGCGGCCTCGCGCCCGACACGCTTCTCAACGTCAACGTGCCTCCGCTGCCGCGCGATCAGATCGCGGGTGTCGAGGTGACGCGCCTCGGCAAGCGCACCTACCGCGATCAGCTCGTCGAGCGGCTCGATCCTTACGGCAACCCCTACTACTGGGTCGGCGGCCCCGCGGTGAGCGAGGAAGCCGAAGACGGCACCGACGTCGCCGCGATGCGCGCGGGGAAGATCAGCGTCACGCCGATCGCGCTCGACCTCACGAACCACGCGCTTCTCGAGGAGCTCGCGCGCTGGGACTGGGGCTGGTCTGCTCCGGTCGAGGTCAGTGCGGACTAGCCGACACCTGACTGACGCCTCGCCGAGACCGGACTTTGGTCCTGTTGTCGGTGATGCTTTGGAACGCCAGTCTCTACGACATGTCACTGGTTCCGCGACGATCGTGGCTTGGCACGCTGGTGGTGATGCTCGCCTGCTGCACGAGCACGCCACCCCAGGAGGCCGCGGCGCCGAGCGCAACGCCGGCGGTAACGGTTACCGCGAGCGCAAATCCAGCTGATGAGTATCTGCTGGCGCTCACCGGCTTCCGGTACGCACCGCTCGAGGCGCCACTGCCGTCCTTCGTGAAAGAACTCGAGTCTGGCAGCCTGCAGGACATCGTCGCGGGCAAGAGCGCCCGATCGATCGTCTTCAACGGCGACCCATATCGCGTCGCCGTCTACGTCTACGCGCTGCGGCCGCTCGCTGCCGGCGCGGCCGGCGCGCAGGAGGACATCACTGACAAGATCGCCGGCGCAGCATGGACGGACGACGTCGGTCTTGGTGGCCGCACGGTCGCCTACATCGAGAAGAGCTCGCTCGCTGCGTACGCGTGGCTCCAGCGCACGTTCTATGTCGTCGTCGTTGGCACCAACACCGACACCGACCGCACTTACGCGATCGCGCGCGCACTCATCGACGCCAACACGACGGAGGCGCGATACATCATCACCGGCCAGGTGACGAGCAAGATGACCGGCGGTCCACTTTCCGGCGTCGAGATCGTGCTGTTCAAAGGTGGATTCGCTCGGTGTTGCGACCTTGCCATGCCGTCCGTCATCACGGGTAGCACCGGGCGTTACCAGATGACGGCGCCCGAGGGCAATTACCGGATCATGTTCTACCCACGCGGGATCGATGGGTACGGCACGACCTGGTGGAAGGACGGCGCGACCTTCGAGAGCGCGATCGATCTGACGGTGACGAAGAACACCAACCAGATCGACGGTGCCCTGCCCGTGGGCCACGTCGTGCGCGGGACGGTGACGAGCAACTTCGGTGGAGTCCTGTCCGGCGCGCACGTCGATGTCTTCAGTGCAGACGGTGGCTGGGTCACCTCGGCGACCACGGTCGACGACGGACGGTATCTCCTGCGCCTCGTGTCGGGCGATTACCGGGTGTACGTATCAGCGCCCCACGGTTCGGAGCTGCATGGACTCTGGTGGCCGGGCGTCACAGCCTCCGATCGGAGTCGATTGCTCGGCGTCCCGAGCAAGGACTCGCAGCAGCTCGATATAGAGCTCAAGGGCGAGGTCAAGTCGAACTAGTAGCGCGATTCGACGGCGCGAGCTTGACGGTGTGGCACTCCTCTCGCTCGCTGCTGGCTACGCCGGCCGCTATTCACCTAGCGCCCGGCCTTCGGGCCGGCTGGGCGCAGACGCTCGCTCGAGGAGCGCCGCACCGCACTCGCTCGCGCCGTTGAATCCGCGTTACGGCGTCGTCGCTCCTCCACGGATCGCGGCTCGGGGATCACGAACGGACGCCCGTCGTATGCGACGACGCGCAGCCCCGGACCGAAGACCCGACCGACGAGCTCGGGCGTGATGACATCGCCGACCTCTCCGTCGCGGACGACCACACCGTCCGCCAGCAGCACGACGCGCGACGCGAACGCGGCCGCGAGATTGAGATCGTGCAGGACGGCGACGACGGCGAGACCACGAATGCGAGCGAGCGTCGCGACGCGGTCGAGCGTCGCGCGCTGGTGCGTTGGGTCGAGGTGCGCCGTCGGCTCGTCGAGCAGCAGCACGCCTGCCTCCTGGGCCAGCGCCATCGCGAGCACGGCACGCTGGCGCTCGCCGCCGGAGACCCGGTCGATGCGACGGTCGGCCAACTCGGTGGCACCGATGTCGTCAAGGGCACGCGTTACGGCGCGCGCGTCGTCCGAGCCCAGGTTCCCGAGGGGTCCAAGCCGCGAAGTTCGACCGAGCGCGACGATCTCGCGGATGGTGAACGGGAAGAGCGTCTCGAAGACCTGCGGCACGACCGCGATGTGACGTGCGATCGAGCGGCGGTCCAGTGTCGTGATGTCGACGCCGTCGATGTTCACGCTGCCAGATGCCGGTCGCAGCAGTCCGCCCACGACGCGCAGCAGCGTGGATTTCCCGGCGCCGTTCGGACCGACGAGCGCGACGAGCTCACCGGCCTGCGCAACGAGATCGACGCCGCGGAGCACCTCGCGATCCTGGTACCCCGCGCGGATCGCGCGCGCGACGACGCTGCTCAAACGATCACCCGTCTCGAGCGCACGAGCAGCGCGAGGAAGAACGGCGCGCCGACCAGTCCGGTGATGACGCCGACCGGCAGCTCCGCGGGCGCGAGCGCGGTGCGCGCGCCGAGATCGGCGAGCACCAGCGCGATCGCGCCGGCAGGGATGCTCGCGACGATGAGGCGCCGGTGCGTCGCGCCGAGGAGGAAGCGAAGCGCGTGCGGGATCACGAGGCCGACGAACCCGATGAGCCCGGCGATCGCGACGGCCGCGCCGGTCAGTAGAGCGGTCGTGGCGAGCACGAGCGCGGTCGTCCGATCGAGGTCGACACCGAGCGCGGCCGCGGTCTCCTCGCCGAACGCGTACGCGTCGATGCGCGGCGCGAGGAGCACCGCGCCGATGACGCCGATCGCGACGACGATCGCGACGACCGCAAGCTCGTTCCAGCTGATCACGGAGATGCCGCCCTGCAACCAGCCGAGGACGGCGCGCAGCCGCAGCGCGAGCCGATCGCTCGAAACGAGGATGAACGTGACGAGCGCGCCGGCGAATGACGTCAGCACGACGCCGGCGAGGAGGACGGTGAGGATGGTCGTCCGCCCTCCGAGGCGCGCCAGGCGCCACACCAGTGCGATCGCGGCCATCGCGCCGCCGAAAGCGGCGAGCGGCACGAGGGCGGGCTCGAGAC
>JALYLT010000134.1 GCA_030774095.1 Chloroflexota bacterium | reverse complement strand
GGCAACGGGCACCGCGAGGCGGGACGTGCTGCGTTGGACGTCTACTCCGAGTGGAAGTCGATCTACGTCGACTACTCGGGGAAGCTACAGCGCGCCCAGATGGACACCGACGCGCAAGGCAAGGCGCCCTAGGTGAACTCCGCCTAGGGCGCGCTTGCCTCGGGCGCGACCGGGAACGTGAAACGCATCTCCGTGCCCTGACCGGGGTCGCTTTTCGCCTCGATCTCACCGCCGTGCGCGACGACGAGACTCTTGGCGATCGCGAGCCCGAGACCTGCACCTCGCGATTCGTCCGACTTGTAGAAGCGGTCGAAGATGTGCGGTAGCGCCTCTGCAGCGATGCCGGGTCCGCTGTCGCGCACCGAGACATGCAGCTTGCCGTCCGCGACGGAGGCTCCGACGCGAACGGTCCCACCGCGAGGCGTGTAGCGCAGCGCGTTCGACAACAGATTCGACAGGACCTCGCGCATCCGCACGGGATCGATCTCCGTCTGCGGCAGGACACCGTCGAGTGCGGTGGCGAGCTCGATGCCCGCGGCATCGGCCTGGATGCGGAATGACGCGACGGAGTCCGTCAGAAGCTGCCCGACGTCGGTCGGCTCGAGATGCAGGGTGAGCGCGCCGGCCTCTGCAAGCGACAGCGTGCGGAGGTCATCAACGAGTCGCGACAGCACACGCGTCTCGTCGAGGATCGGCTCGAGATGGGCCGCGTCCGCGGGATAGACCCCGTCGAGGAGCGCCTCGAGATTGCCCTGCATGATCGTGAGCGGCGTGCGCAGCTCGTGCGTCACATCGGCCAGCAAACGACGACGCTCACGCTCGCTGCTCTCGAGACGCCCGGACATCGAGTTGAAGGCTGACGCGAGAGACCGAAGCTCGCGCGGTCCACGCGCGCGCACGCGCACCCCGTAGTTGCCGGCTTCGATGCTCTCAGCAGCATCGATGAGGTCACCGAGCGGGGCCGCGAAGCGTCGAAACCCGCGGGCAGCGGTCCCGAAGAGGAGCAGGACCACGATCGTCAGCGGTATGAACGCAGCGATCCCACCGCCGGTGATCGCGTCTCTGAAGATGTTGACCAGGATGGTGATGAATGCCGCGACGACGAAGCCGAAGAACAGAAAGGCACCGACGAACATCGCCGCGAAGCGGCGCATGAATGGCCCGCGCATGCGCGGCCACTCGCCACGGGCCGGCGGATAGGGCTCACCCTGCGGCCACCACGGCGGCCGCCTCGTCCCCCACGAGCGGCGCGGCGCATCACCGCCGCGATCGTCGGTCACTAAGCCTCGTCGTCGGCAAAGCGGTAGCCGACGCCGTACACGGTGAGCAGATAACGCGGCTCGCCTGGAACGGGCTCGAGCTTGCGGCGGATGTTCTTCACGTGTGCGTCGATGGCGCGCTCGTACGACTCGAACGCAACGCCGTGGACGGCGTCGAGCAGCTGGGAGCGCGTGAAGATGCGACCAGGCGCGCGTGCGAGCGCCGCGAGGAGCTGGAACTCCGTCGGCGTGAGCTCCACCGAACGTTCGCCGACGCGAACGCGCATACGCGGCACGTCGAGCGTGACATCGCCGGCGCGGACCATATCGCCGGAATCGGGCGGCCGCTCCGTACGCCGGAGCACCGCGCGGATGCGCGCGACGAGCTCCTTCGGGCTGAATGGCTTGGTGACGTAGTCGTCCGCGCCGATCTCGAGCCCTGCGATCTTGTCGGCCTCGTCGCCACGACCGGTGAGCATGACGATCGGCACGGTGGAATCGCGGCGGAGCGCTCGAGCCACGTCGAGTCCGTCGAGCTCCGGTAATCCCAAGTCGAGCACGACGAGATCTGGCCGCGACGACCGAGCGGTCGCGAGCGCCGCCATTCCATCGGAGGCGCTCACGACCGCGAATCCCGCGTGCTCGAGGTAGTCCCGGGCGAGCTCGACGATCTTCGGTTCGTCGTCGACGACGAGGACCGTCTTCATGCTCGCGATGCTAGGTGGTAGGGGAGGATGGACGATCGCCACTTGGCTTCTCGCCGTGCAGTTCACGGTGCAACTCCTCGATGCGCTGCCGGCCGTTGCCGCCCCATCCCTTGCCGCCGTACCCACCGCGACCGCCCCACATGGCGGCGCGGAGCGCGCCGAAGATCAGGAACAGGAAGAAGAGTGGGAACAGCAGACCGAGGAAGCCAAAGCCAAAGCCCCAATGCGGGTACCCGTAATACGCGACCGGCGCCGCGCCGGCGGGGATCGTGGTTGCGAGCCCCTGGGACAGACCGAGCTGGTACGCGAATGCGCCGACAATCAAAGCGATGACGGCGATGGCGAGGAACCTGAGACCGTTCATGAGTGACCCCTTTCGTCTCTGCGTGTTGACGACAAGGCTGGTCCAGACCTGTGAAGTGGTGATGAAGAGGACGCGGAGACTCGCCACGTGACCGACGAGATCGCGCTCGGCGGCAACCTTTCGGACGCCGTGCGTGTCGGCGACACGGTGCGCCGCCGGGCCGGGCCGTGGACCCCCGCGGTGCACGCGCTGCTGCGGCATCTCGAGGCGGTCGGGTTCGAGGGATCGCCGCGCGTCGTCGGCATCGACGCGCACGGCCGCGAGGTGCTGGCGTACATCGAGGGCGATGGACCAACGGGTTGGCCGGACCCGATGCCGGCGTACGTCTGGCGCGACGAGAACCTCATCGCCGCAGCGAGGCTGCTGCGCCGATACCACGACGCACAGGCCGGGTTCATTCCACCGGTGCCGGCGACCTGGCGATGGCCGAGCGACGCCGCAGAAGTCATCTGCCACAACGATGTCGCGCCGTTCAACGCCGTCTTCCGCGACGGCACGCTCTTCGCGATGGTCGATTTCGACAGCGCCGGACCGGGACGCCGCCTCTGGGACGTTGCGATGGGGATCTGGCGCTGGGTGCCTGTTTACAAGGACTCTGATCCCACGGTGCGCGAGCGCGCGGCGCGCGTCCGCCTGTTCTGCGACGCCTATGGTCTCGGTCCCGAGCGCAGAGACGTCATCGACGCCCTGCTGGAACGCCAGAAGGCGGGGCGAGAGTTCGCTCGGGGCGAGGTGGCACGCGGCGATCCGGGCTTTGTGAAGATCTGGAGCTGGTTCCCCAACGACTCGTACTTGCTCGATGCCATCGCCTACATCGAGGCGCATCGCGACCAGCTGTCGCGCGATGTCTAGCGCAGCGTCGCGTCGAGCCAGCGCGCGACCTGCTCGACGGCCAACGACTCCTTAGACCCGAGGTCGTGACCGGCACCTTCGATGACTGCGAGGTCGATGAGCGGATTCACGAGTGCGATCCGCTGGAGGACCGCGAGAGGGCCCAGCTCGTCCCGCTCGCCCTGAACGACGAGCGTTGGACACCGCATCCCCCGCAACGCCTCCTCATCCGCGGGCCGTGGACGATCTGGTGGAGAGATCGGATGGCCGAGGATCACAAGCGCGTCGGGCGGCTCGACGGCCGCGAGGAATGCGCACATGCGTCCGCCGAAGCTGCGACCGACCAGCGCGACTTTCTCGTGTTCGGTCCGCAGCTCGTCGCGCGCCCAGCGAAGATCCTCGAGCTCCGAAACGTAGCCGCGACTCGGACGCTTGCCGCTGGTGCGGAAGGTGATGGCGCTGCTGGCGATGTCGAACCTTGCGAGCGCGCGCGTGAGCGCACGCAGAATGCCTTGCTCCGCCGTGCCGCCGTATCCCGGGGCGAGGACCGCCGCGCGAGTCAACGCGCCTTCGCGCGCGTCTTGGGCAGCTTCTGAGCGAGGTCATGCGCCGGCGCGAGCAAATCGCCGACCGCGGCCAGGCGCGCCGACATGTTCGCCATCGTGAACGCATCGGGACGGCCGAGCGCGCCGATCTCGTCCCAGCGCAGCGGCGCCGACACCGGCGCCCGTCGGATCGGGCGGACGCTGTACGGCCCGGCCGTCGTCTTTCCGCCGACGTTCTGCAGGAAGTCGATGTAGATACCGCGGCGGCGATCCTTCACGACCTCGACCGTGATGAGCTTCGGCGCACGCTCGCGCGCGGCCTTCCCGAGCTCGAGGACGAAGTTGCGCGACTCGTCGAACGTGTACTTGCGGGCGATCGGCACCCAGATGTGAATGCCACGCGAGCCGGTCGTCTTCGGGAACCCCTGGAGGTCCATCGTGTCGAGCAGCTCGTGAACGATGTGCGCGGCCTCCTTCACGTCATCCCACGTCGCGCCGGTCTGCGGGTCGAGATCGATGATCGCTATGTCCGGATGATCCGGGTCGTCAACGCGCGACAGCCACGGGTGGATCTCGATCGCGGTGTAGTTCGCGAGCCACACGAGCGTCGCGAGGTCGTTTCCGAGCACGTAATCGATGCCGCCCTCGCGGTCGGCCGTCTTGTCGACCCACGTCTGTATCCACTTCGGAGTGAACTGCGGTTTGTCCTTCTGATAGAAGAACGGGCCGGCGATCCCGTCGGGCATGACCTTCATCGTCAGAGGGCGGTCCCTGATCGCGGGGAGGAGATACGGCGAGACCTCGGTGTAATAGCGGATGAGGTCGGCCTTCGTGTAGCCATCCTCGGGGAACAGGACCTTCTCGAGGTTCGTGAGACGCAGGTCGTGACCGTCGATGTGCAGGATCGAAGGCACACGCGCCTTTGACTGGGGCCCAGTCCGGGCCGGCGAAGCCGGGCCGGACTGAACGGCGCGTGCCGCTTCGCGCAATGCGTTCTTCGTCGACTCCCGACGCTCCTCGCCGGTGCACTCCTCCGGGCTCACGTCTGCGCGCAGGCCGCGGTAGGTCGGATGGCGCAGCGTCCCGTCCCGCGTCATCTCCACGTATCGCACCTCGCACACGAGCTCGGGCAGGCACCAATGCGCCGGCGCGTTCACACGCGGCTCGGTCGCGAACGGCGGCGTGGCTGACTCGCGTTCTTTGAGCGTCGCGAGAAGCTCCTTGAGCGTGCGCTCGTCGAATCCCGAGCCGACATGGCCGACGGGAATGAGCTTGCCGTCGCGATAGATGCCAAGCAGCAGCGCTCCGAGCGCTTTCGAGCGGCCGCCCTCGCCCTCGGTCCAGCCGCCGACGACGCACTCCATCGTCTTGAAGGCTTTGATCTTCACCCAGGCGGCGGAGCGGCCGCGTGCGTACGGTGAGTCGAGGCGCTTCGCGATGATCCCCTCGATGCCCTGTTCCTTGGCGGCCTCGAAGAGTGCGACGCCGGTCCCGATGAACTGCTCCGAGCGCCGTATCGCACCCATCGGTGTGATGACCTCGTCGAGCAGACGCTGCCGCTCGCGGAGCGGCTTTCTCCCCAGGTCCTCGCCATCGAGCCACAAGAGATCGAAGACCTCGTAGATCACGGGCGTCGTGCGGCGGAGCTTGCGCACCGCCGATTCGTCGCGCACGTGCATCCGAGGCTGCAGCCGCTGGAACGAGGGCGCGCCGCGCTCGTCGAGCGCGACGATCTCGCCGTCGAAGATCGCCTGGTACCCGCCGGTGCTCGCCTCCGCGATCTGATGCGCCTCGGGGTACTGGGACGTGCAGTCGAGCAGGTTGCGCGTCTGTAGCCGCACGACGCCACCATCGACGAACGCGAGCGTCCGCACGCCGTCCCACTTCGGTTCGAACGCGAAGTCCGGTGAGTCGAACGGCTCCTCGGCGGTGATCGCGAGCATCGGCTCGATCCTCGCGTCGAGCAGATGATCCTTCATCACGGGGCCGTGCTTGATCATCAGCCAGTCACGTCCCTCGTTCTGCTTCGTCTTCACCAGGACCCACTCGCCCTCGAGACGCTTGCCGTGGAACGCGACCTTGTATTCGTTCTCGCTGTCCTTCAGCAGGTCGTACGTGCCCTGATCCCAGATCGTCATCGACCCTGCGCCGTAGCCATCGGGAATGACGCCGGAGAAATCGAGGTATTCGATCGGGTGGTCTTCGGTGTGGACCGCGAGCCGCCGCTTGCCACCCTCGAGCGGCGGGCCCTGCGGCACCGCCCACGACGCGAGGATGCCGCGCATCTCGAGGCGCACGTCCCAGTGCAGACGCGTGGCGTGGTGCCGGTGCACGACGTAGCGGCGGGTAGGCTCGGTCTTCGGGCGCTGGCCTTTCGGCTCGGGCGTCCGCTTGAAGTCGCGTTTGCGCTGGTATTCCTCGAGGCTCACGCTTACTGCTCCAGCCAATTCTCGGGGAGGTGCCATGGTGCCGTCCGCGTTCG